>CAYLMS010000008.1:0-18012 GCA_964384455.1 uncultured Microbacterium sp.
GAGCGCGAACGGCCGCGCCATGGCCCGCAGCGCCGCCGAGCACGTGCGCGCCGCCGCGCGCCCGGTCGCGGCGCTGGTCGCCTCGCCGCTGCAGCGCACCCAGGAGTCGGCCGAGCCGTTCGCCGCGCTCTTCGGCCTCGAACCGCGCCTCGACGAGCGTGTGATCGAACCCACCAACGTGTTCGAAGGCACGCGCATGAAGCGGGCGCTGGCCAACCCGCGCAACTGGTGGCACCTGCGCCGGCCGGCACAGCCCAGCTGGGGCGAGCCCTATGCGTCGATCGCCGCGCGCGTGCGCCAGGCGATGGATGCCGCATGGGACGCAACCCCAGCGGGGGACGTCGTGATCGTCTCGCATCAGGCTCCGATCTGGATCGCCCATCTCGACATCGCGGGCCAGCCGCTGCGCCACGACCCGCGCTCGCGCCGCTGCGCGCTGTCGAGCGTGACGAGCTTCGAGCGCGTCGACGGCCGCTGGACCGAGGTGGGCTACGCCGAACCCGCCCAAATGGTCGGCGCGGTGGACGTGGGGGCCGTGTGATGCGCCGATCTCTGCTGCGCCGTGCGACCGCGATCGCGCTCGCCGCCGCGCTGGCCGCGGGGCTCGCCGCGTGCACCAGCGATCCGCTGGCCGAGCAGTACCGTGCCGGCGACAACAAGGGCTTCGTCGCGGGAGCGTTCACCACCAAGGAGTTCGCGCCCGCCGACCGCAGCAAGCCCGTCGACTTCACCGGCCGCACCGACGCCGGCACCGGCGTGACCAGCACCCAGTATCGCGGCAGTGTGCTGGTGGTGAACTTCTGGTACGCCGGCTGCGGCCCGTGCCGGCTGGAGGCGCCTCGGCTGGAGAAGGCCTACCAGGAGTTCGCGGGTCAGGATGTCGCGTTCCTCGGCGTGAACATCTACGACCAGGCGCCGCAGTCGCTCGCCTTCGCGAAGCAGTACGGCGTCACCTACCCGAGCGTCATCGCGGTCAACGACGGCACCGTCAAGCTCGCGTTCGCCGCCGTCGTGCCGCTGACCGCGGTGCCGGTCACTCTCGTGCTCGACCGTACCGGCCGGGTGATGGCGCGCATCGTGGGCACGCTCCCGGATGCCTCGATTCTCACCGCCTTCGTGCGCGACGGCCTGGCGGAGAAGGCGTGAACGGGCTCGTCGCCGACGGCGCGCTGTGGGTGGCGATCCCCATCGCGGTGCTCGCGGGGCTGGTGTCGTTCCTCTCGCCGTGCGTGCTGCCGCTGGTGCCCGGATACCTGGGCTTCATCGGGGGCGCGGTGGCCGGCCGCGCCGGAGGGGCGAGCCCCGCCGGGCCGGCGTCGCCCGCATCCCCGGCCGCGCAGCCCTCGGGCGCACAGCCCGGGTCGCCCACCACGGCCATCGCCACCCCTGCTGCCCCCGCCGCCACCGCACCCGGCCGCGGCCGCCTGCTCGGCGGCGTGCTGCTGTTCATCGCCGGCTTCACCGTCGTGTTCATGGCCATGAACATCTTCGGCGGCGTCGTCGGCTTGTTCTTCGTGCAGTACCGCGACCTGATCACCCGGATCATGGGCGTCGTCGTGATCGGGCTCGGCCTGGTGTTCGTCGGGCTGTTCGGCTTCGCGCAGCGCATCGCCCGCCCGCAGGTGCGCGGCAGGCTCGGGCTGGTCGGCGCACCGCTGCTGGGGCTCGCGCTCGGCGTCGGCTGGGCGCCGTGCATCGGACCGACGCTCAGCGTGATCCTCGGCATGTCGCTCGACTCCGGCTCGGCCGCCCGCGGCGCCGTGCTCGGGCTCGCCTACTCGCTGGGGCTCGGCATCCCGTTCGTGCTGATCGCGCTCGGCTTCGGCTGGGCGACCCGTTCGGTCGCCTTCGTGCGTCGGCACATCCGCGCGGTCAACCTCGCCGGCGGCGCCGTGCTGCTCGTGCTCGGTGTGCTCATGGTCACCGGGGTGTGGGGCGCGTTGATGAGCGAACTGCAGGGGGTGATCGCGAGTGTCCCGCTCCCGATCTGACCAGGCGGGCGCCGATCCGCTGCGCCCGGCCGACTACGCCGACCCGGGTGCGACGCCCGACGAACGCGCGGCGTCGGCCGACGTCGTGCAGCCGCGGCTCGGTCCGCTCGGCTGGCTGCGCTGGGCCTGGCGGCAGCTCGCCAGCATGCGCACCGCGCTGGTGCTGCTGCTGCTGCTGGCGATCGCCGCCGTGCCCGGATCGATCTTCCCGCAGCGCAGTGCCGACCCGAACGGGGTCACCCAGTGGGCCGCCGACAATCCGGGCACCTTCGGCTGGCTCGACCGCATCGGCATGTTCGACGTCTACACGTCGCCTTGGTTCTCGGCGATCTATCTGCTGCTGTTCGTCTCGCTGATCGGTTGCGTCATCCCGCGTACCAGGCACCACCTGAAGGCGCTGCGCGCCCGCCCGCCGCGCACCCCGGCCAGGCTGGAGCGGCTCGACGACCATCGTGGCGAGGCGGTGGAACTGGCCGCGGGGCAGGATGCCGCTGCGGCCGCCGCGCGCGCCGCCGCGCTCGCCGAGCGCGAGCTCAAGCGCGCCGGCTACCGTATCGAACGGTACGACGGCCGCGGCATCCTCTCGGTGTCCGCCGAGCGCGGCTACCTGCGCGAGACCGGCAACCTCGTCTTCCACGCGGCGCTGATCGGCGTGCTGCTGGCCGTGGGCATCGGTGGCGGCTTCACCTACACGGGGCAGCGGGTGGTGGTGCAGGGCACCACGTTCGTCAACGCGCTCACCGACTACTCGTCGTTCAACCCCGGCCGCTTCGTCGACGCCGACTCGCTGCCGCCCTATGCGATGCGGCTCGACAGCTTCGACGTCACCTACCAGGCGCCGGGCACGAACGGCGCGGGCCAGGCGGGCGACTTCGTCGCCCACCTGTCCACGCTGCAGCAGGGCGAGCACTGGCAGGGCGCCCAGGTGCGGGTCAACCACCCGCTGGCGATCGACGGCGACCGGGTCTACCTCATGGGCAACGGCTACGCACCGAGCGTGACGATCCGCAACGCGCAGGGCGTGGTCGTGTTCCACGACGCGGTGCCGTTCCTGCCGCAGGACGCGCACATGACCTCGATCGGCGTGATCAAGGTGCCCGACGGGCTGCCGAAGCAGCTGGGGCTCGTCGGATTCTTCTACCCGACCGCGCAGAAGCTCAGCAGCGGGGCGTTCACGTCGGTGTTCGGCGACCTGGTCTACCCGGTGCTGTCGCTGAACGTCTACTCCGGCGACCTCGGCATCAACGACGGCACGCCCCGCTCGGTGTACACGCTGGATGCCTCCAGCATGAAGCAGCTCGTCGGGCCGGGCACCGGCAACCCGTCGATCCAGCTCATGCCGGGCGAGTCGGCGGCACTGCCGAACGGATACGGCACCATCACGTTCGACAACCTGGCCCCGGCCGGCGCCAACACCTACGAGCATTCGGTGAAGCGGTTCGTGTCGCTGTCGATCCACCACGATGCGGCGGGTCCGTGGGTGCTGGTGTTCGCGGGGCTCGCGGTGGCCGGGCTGCTGCTCGCGCTGTTCGTGCCGCGCCGGCGCATGTGGGTGAAGGTCGGCGTCGACGGCCGCGCCCTGCGCCTGGAGTACGCGGGACTCGCCCGCGGCGACGACCCCACGCTGCGCGCCGCGGTCGACGACCTCGCGCGCAGGCACGGGGCGGCGCTCGACCAGGCGCTGCGCGAGGCGCCGGCGGAGGCGCCCGCCGGCGCACCCGGCGGGCGCGCGTAGACTTCGAGCATGCCCGCAGGTCTCTCGCTCGACTCCGTCTCGGTGCTCCTGGTGTGGACGGCGGTGGTGATCTATGCGCTCGCCTTCGTCGCCTACGCGTTCGACCTCTCCCGCCGGTCGGCTCTCGCCGTCGAGGCGAAGGATGCCGCGCTCGACCGGGAGCGCGAGCTCGTCGGCGCGTCGGCCGGATCCGCTGCCGGCTACGCACGCGCGGCCGGTCAGGCGCCGGAGGCGCTCGCCTCGCGCCCCGCCGACCGGCCGCGGTTGCTGTGGGCGCGCATCGGCACGTCGCTGACCGTGCTCGGCTTCGTGTTCCACCTGGGCGGCGAGGTCACCCGCGGCATCGCGGCCGGGCGGGTGCCGTGGTCGAACATGTACGAGTTCTCGCTCACCGGCACCCTGCTGATCGTGGCGGTGTACCTGGCGGTGCTGGTGCGCTACGACCTGCGGTTCCTTGGCGCATTCATCACGGGACTGGTCACGCTGCTGCTGGGCGGCGCCGCGCTGCAGTTCTATGTCAAGGTCACCCCGCTCGCCGACCCGCTGAAGTCGGTGTGGCTGGTCGTGCACGTGTTCGTCGCGTCGCTGGGCACCGCGTTCTTCGCCCTCGCGTTCGGGCTGTCGGTGATGCAGCTGCTGCAGGCGCGGCGCGAGCATGCGCGCATCCAGGCGGCGTCCGTCGTCGCGGCATCGGGAGACGCCGCCGCGGTGCCGGCCACCAGGTCGCGCCTGCAGTTCCTGCGCTCGCTGCCGTCGGCCGACGTGCTCGAGTCGCTCGCCTACCGGTTCGCGATCATCGGCTTCATCTTCTGGACGTTCACGCTGATCGCCGGCTCGATCTGGGCCAACGACGCGTGGGGGCGCTACTGGGGGTTCGACACCAAAGAGGTGTGGACCTTCGTGATCTGGGTGCTGTACGCGGGCTACATCCACGCGCGCGCCACCCGTGGCTGGCGCGGCACCCGGTCGGCGTGGCTGGCGATCGTCGGCTTCGGCGCGGTGATGTTCAATTTCACCATCGTGAACATGTTCTTCAAGGGCCTGCACGTCTACAGCGGCCTGAGCTGAGTCACGCGGCGACGGGCGCCGCTTTCAGCAGCGAGGCCGCCGAGGTGGTGCGCCGCCTGGCCACCGCGACCGTCGTGGCGATCACGCCCAGCACCCCCCACACCGCAAGACCCGCGACCGCCGCCCCCACGCCCGGCGTCGACGTGAGCGCGGCGAGCATGCCGCGGTAGGCGGGGTCGGTGGGCAGAAGCGCCGCCACCTGCGCCAACACTCCCGGCACGGTGGACACCACGCCGGCAGCCACCGCCAGCACGCCCACCAGCGCCGAGATCCAGCGCCCGGCCCCGCCGAACACGGCCACGAGTGCCTGGTTCACCGCCGCGAACGCCACCCCGGCCAGCGCGCTGACCGCGGCGAAGACCCACCACGTGCCCCACGCGTAGCCGGCTGCGAGCTGCACCACGAGAGCCACCAGCACGCCCTGCAGGGCGCCGATCGCGGCCGCCGGCGCCAGTCCGCGCAGTGCGAGCAGCATCGACGATCGGCGCGACACGAGTGCACGGGCGGATGCCGCGCGCAGCGCGATGAACGACGCCAGCGAGCCGAACCAGAGCGCGAGCATCGCCAGCAGCGGGATCGCCGAGGCGCCGAACAGATTCGTGCCGATGCCGCTGGCCTTCATCGGGTCGGCGACCACGGCGGCCAGGTGTGCGGCCTGCGCATCGGTGTACGAGGGGAGGGCGCCGGCCGCGGTGCGCAGGCCGTCGGCCAGGCCGCCCGCTCCGTTCGCGAGCCCTGAGGCGCCCGACGCGATGCCGGTGGCGCCGTCGGCGAGCTGCTGCACACCGACGGCGGCGTTCTGCGCCCCGCCGGCGAGCTGCACCATGCCCGTATGCGCCTGGTTGAGCCCCGCAGCCATCGACTGCAGTCCTCGACCGAGCGCAGGCAGCTGGCTGATGCCGTGCAGCCCCTGCGCAAGCCGCGGCGTCTGGCCGAGCAGGCCGACCACCTGCGGCAGTGCGGCGTCGGTCTTGGCAGCGGCCTGCGTCAGCGCCTGACACAGCTGCGCGCTGCCACCCTGGGCGGCGCAGTCGGCGGCGAGCTGGTTCAGCTGGGCGGCGGCGTCGGTCACCTGGGTCGTGAGTTCGGCACTGTTGGCGGCCAGGGCGTCGGCAGCGTCGAGCGCCTGCTGCGGCACCTGCGGCGACTGCGCCAGGGCGTTGCCGATCGGGGCGAGATTCGCGGCGATGGTGCCGACGCCCGCGGCGGTCGACTGCGCGCCGGCCGCCCACTGGTCGAGCCCGTTCGCGGCGCTGTGCGCGCCGTTCGCCCACGTGGCGGCACCGTCGGCGAGGTGCTGCGCGCCCGATTGCAGCTCGGCGGCACCGGCAGCGGCGTCGCCGAGCTTGGTGCCGAGCGTGGTGAAGCCCAGCAGGACGTTCTTCAGGTAGGCCTTCGACAGCTCCTGGCCGAACACCGAGGCCGCCGTCTGCGCGATGGTCGCGGTGATCGCGTCGTCGACCACGCGCGCATGCGGCGCGGTGCGCACGTCGATCGTGGCCTGCCTGGCCGATGCCCCGTCCTTGGTGGAGGTGGCTGCGGCGGAGAAGTCCTTCGGAATCGTGATCACGGCCGAGTAGCGGCCGCTCGCGAGCCCGGATGCCGCGTCGGACGCGTTCGAGATCGTCCAGTCCAGATTGCTGGCCGCGTCGGGCGAGCCCTTCACCAGGCCTGCGGTGAGCTGTCGCCCGAGCGGCACCAGCTGGCCGTTCAGGGTGACCGGGGCATCGTCGTTGACGATGGCGGCCGACATCCGGTCGAGCCGCTCGGTGGGGTTGTACAGCGCGAGCACCAGCATCCCGCCCACGAGCACGGGCAGCAGGATGACGCCGATCAGCGTCAGCCAGGTGATGGGCCGTCTGGTGCGGGCGCGTTCGATGGGAAGTGTCATGCGATCACCTCGGGTGTGGCTGTGACGGCGGGTGCGGGACGGCGGATGCCGTGGCCGGCGCCGGCGCGCCGGCGGTGGACGTCGAGGTCGAGCACCTGCACGCCGTCGCGTGCCGTGTCGGCGATCAGGCCGGCGGCGGCCGCCGAGTCGGCGGCCGCCGCCACCACCGTGACCGGTGCCGGGGCGTCGCGCAGCAGCGCGATGCACTGGTCGCGCGCGGCGCCATGCAGCGCGTCGAGCCCGTCGACGACCACGAGCCTGGTGCGCCCGCGCAGCGCGCGGCGCAGTTCGGCGGGTGCGTCGGCGGAGCCGGCCAGCAGGGCAACCCCGACGTGCCGGCGCACCCAGGGCCCGCGGCCCGGCATCAGGTGCCCCGCCACGCGCAGTCGCCCTGTCGTCGGCGCCACGCGTCCGGCGATCGTCAGCAGCAGCGCCCGCGCGACGCGCGGGTCGGTCGAGCCCAGCACGAGCGAGCCGCCTCGCTCCACCCGCAGTTCCACGCCCTCGAAGAGCACCTCGTCGCCGGTCGCCAGGCCGACGCCGGCCGCGACCACCGCCGCTGTCGTGTGCGGCTCGGGCCAGTCGGCCAGTGCCAGTTCGCGCTCGACCGCTTCGCCCTCGATGTCGAAGTGCGGCAGCAGCCGCTCCAGCCGGCGCGGCATCCACCACGCCCGTGCGCCGAGCAGGGCCATGACGGCCGGCACGAGCGTCATCCGCACGAGGAACGCGTCGATCGCGATGCCCACCGCCAGGCCCAGCGCGATCGGCTTGAGCGAGGTGTCCCCCTCGGGCACGAATGCCGCGAACACCGCGAACATGATCACCGCCGCCGCCGTCACCACGCGCGCCGAGGCAGTGAAGCCGGAGCGGACGGCGGCCAGCGCGGTCGCGCGCTCAGGTTCGGCGTCGCCGAGACGGCGACGGGCGTGCACATAGTCCTCGCGCATGCGCGAGACCAGGAACACCTGGTAGTCCATGGCCAGGCCGAACAGCACGCCCATCAGGATGATCGGCATGAAGCTGATCACCGGGCCCACCTTGGTCACATGCAGCCAGTCCGCACCGACGCCGTGGACGAACACCGCGGAGATCACGCCGAACGCCGCCGCGACCGAGAGCAGATAGCCGCCGGCGGCCAGCACGGGCACCCAGATCGAGCGGAACACGATCGCGAGCAGGATGAGCGAGAGCCCGACGACGAACACGGCGAACGGCAGCAGCGCCGCGCCGAGGCGGTCGGAGATGTCGATCTGCACGGCCGTGTAGCCGGTGACGGTCAGGTCGACGCCGTATGTGTGCAGGATGTGGTCGTGCGCGCCGCGCAGCTCGCGCACGAGGTCGGCGGTGCGCGGGTCGTCGGGTGCTGTCGTGGGGATCAGCTGCACGATGCCGGTGTCGGCGGTCTGGTTCGGCGTTGCCAGCGCGACCGTCTTCACGCCCGGCAGGGTGGCGACGTACGCGCCGATGCTCTTCATCAGGCCGAGTGGGTCGGTGGAGGTCACGATCGTGCCGGTCATGATGATCGGGCCGTTGAAGCCGGGGCCGAAATGCTCCGAGACCAGATCGTACGACTGCCGCGCTTCGCTGGCGGCGGGCTGCATGCCGGCGTTGGGCAGCGCGAGGGTTAGGCTGGCGGCGGGCACGGCGACCAGGCCGAGGCCGAGGGTGACGGCGACCGTGGTGATGATCGGATGCCGCGTCACCAGTTGCACCCAGCGCGAAGTGCCGGCCTCGAGGTGCGGCCGCGGCCGCGGCGTGCGGCGCGGCCGCGCCCGCGGGTGCCAGCCCGCCACCCGCCCCTTGAGCAGTCCGAGGAACGCGGGGGTCAGCGTCACCGCCACGAGCACGGCGATCGCCACGGCGACGGCCGCAGCCACGCCCATCGTGGTGAGGAACGGGATGCCGGCGAAGCCGAGGCCGACCAGGGCGATGAGCACCGTCATGCCGGCGAACAGCACGGCCGAGCCGGCCGTGCCGGTCGCCCGTGCCGCCGACTCCTCCGGCTCGATGCCTGCGCGCACCTGATCCTGGTGCCTGGCGATGATGAACAGCGCGTAGTCGATGCCGACCGCCAGCCCCAGCATCACTGCCAGCATCGGAGTCGTAGCCGAGACCGTCGCGAACGCGGTGGCGGCGAAGATCAGCGCCACGGCGAGGGCGACGCCGATGAGCGCGCTCGTCAGCGGGAACCAGGCGACGGCGAACGAGCGGAAGGTGACGATCAGCACGAACAGCGCGATCAGCACGCCCGCGGCCTCGATCAGCGAGATCGTCGGCATGGTGGTGGAGAACAGGTCGCCGCCGACCGCCACCTGCGCGCCGGCGGGCAGCTGCGCGCGCAGGTGCGCCGAGGCATCCTGCAGCGCGGTCTTGGTGTCGGCGGGGATGTCGGTGGACTGCCCATGGAACTGCAGCCGCACGATCGCGGCGGACCGGTCGTCGGAGACGAGGCCCGACACCTGCGGGGTGAACGGGTCGGTGACCGCGATCACGCCGGGCAGCTGCTGCAGCGTCGCCACCTCGGCGGCGATCGGCGGCTTCATCGCGCCGTCGTCGACGGTGGTGCCGGTCGGGGCGACGATCACGAGTTGCGCGCTGGTGCCGCTGGCCTGCGGGAAGGTGCGGGCGAGCTGCTCGATGCCCGCCTGCGAGGGGGTGCCCGGGATGGAGAACGAGTTGTCGGTGCCCTTGGCGAACAGCGCGACCGCGCCGCCCGCGATGCCCAGCAACACGAGCCACGCGACCAGCACGCGCCACGGGCGGCGATACGTCCAGCGGCCCAGGGAGTAGAGCAGGGTGGACACGACGCCTCCGGATCGATTCGATACACTGGTGTATGCGATACAGAAATGTATCGTATGCGACCGGGATCGTGCGAAACTGTGCGGTGCGTGTGAATGGAGGTGACGCATGACCGACACGACGAGTGCGCCCGGCGTGCGCGGCCGTGAGCGCACCCGTGCCCGCCTGCTCGAGGCGGCCGCCGAGGTGTTCGCCGAGGTGGGGCTGGATGCGGCATCCGTCGAGGCCATCTGCGAGCGCGCCGGCTTCACGCGCGGGGCGTTCTACTCGAACTTCGAGTCGAAGGACGAGCTGATGCTCGCGGTCACCGCGCACATCTCCGAGCAGAAGATCGAGTTGATCAACCAGCGCGTGCGCGAACTGGCAGCCGCCGGGCGACAGCTGCCGCCCGCCGAACTCGTGCAGCGCATCCTCGACGTGGCCATCGAGCGGCGCGCCGGCATCCTGCTCACCAGCGAGATCCGCACCAGGGCGATGCGCGACCCGCGGCTGGCCGAAGCGTATCTGGCCTGGCAGGGCGGCATGGTGGAGCGGGTGGCCCAAGTGATCGGCGAGCTGGGCCGCACCTACGGGCTGCGGCTGCGGCTGCCCGCTCCGCGGTTCGCCGAGCTGATCCTGCAGTCGTGGGAGGATGCGGCGGTCAACGCCGTGATCGCCGGCGCCGACTTCGACGCCGTCTGCGCGATCGTGAACGAACGCACTGCGGCACTGGCGATCGCCCTGGTCGATCCGGCCTAGTCGCCGGTCAGATCCTGCACCGACAGGTGCTCGACGTCGGCATCGCCGTGCGTGGAGAAGTGCAGTCGACGGCGCTCCCCGAGGAAGGCCAGCTCGGTGATCGCGCGTAGCCCGCCCGCCGCGAAGACCTCGAGCGAGCACGAATCGATGACCACGGTGAGCTCCGTCAGGGGGTCGTGATCGCCGATGCGTGCGGACTCGATGCTCGGGAACAGCGGATGGAAGGCGCCGGTGCCCGTGCGGTCGACGACGATCAGCCCGTCGCCGCAGCGGATCGTGGCGCTGCCCTCGTCGCCGCCGAGCTCGAGCAGTGCCGAACCGCCTGGCCCGAGTCGCACCCCCAGAGTGATGCGCGCCGCTGCGGGCAGCTCGGCCGCCGTATCCGCCGGCCGACCTGCAGGCAACACCGGTTCGGCGCGCAGCTGCGGCCGTCCTTCGTACATCGTCAGACGCAGCCGGCGCGGCACGGTCATCGCCCCCCGCCACGGCGCCGTGGGCACGGCTGCGGCATAGTCCCAATTGCTCATCCAGGCGATCAGCACACGGTCGGGCGCGGAATTGAACGTGACGCCGGCATAGCAGTCGCGGCCGAGGTCGAGCCAGTCCAGTTCGGCCGGATCGTCGGGCACGGGTCGGTCGGGCGTGAATCGCACGCCGTCGAATCGGCCGACGACGTACTGCGTGCCCGATCCGCCGGCGACGCCGCCCGGATTCACGCTGATCAGGAGCACCCACCGCACGTCGGTCGGATCGTCGTCCACTGCGAGTGGGAACAGGTCGGGGCACTCCCACACCCCGCCGACGGCTCCTGCCGGCCCGTAGCCGGACAGCAGGGTCCAGCTGCGCAGATCATCGGACCGGTACAGCACGAGCTGGCGATCCTCCGCCTCGACCGCCACCATCACCCAGTAGGCCTGCGCGCCGGTGCCATAGCGGAACACCTTGGGGTCGCGGAAGTGCGCCGACCCTCGGTCGAGCACCGGGTTGCCCGGATGCTTGACCCACGTCATCCCGCCGTCGACGCTGTACGCGAGGGCTTGGCTCTGCGTGCCGGTCTCGGCGCTCACCGACGTGTAGATCGCGACCAGCGCCGTCTCGCCCTCGCCGGCGAACCCGCTCGTGCCGTCGGTATCGACCACCGCAGAGCCCGAAAAGATCTGCTCGGTGTCGTCGGCATGGATCGCGACCGGATGCTCGTCCCATCGCAGCAGGTCGGCGCTGGATGCGTGCCCCCAGCTCATCCGGCCGGGCTCGACGGTGTCGGGGCTGTGCTGAAAGAACAGGTGGTACCTGCCGCCGTGGAGCACCAGCCCGTTCGGGTCGTTCATCCAGCCGCGTGCAGGGGTGAAGCGCAGGCTCGGGCGCGTGGTCACCCCTACTTCACCGAACCGGCCGTGAGGCCACGCACGAAGTAGCGCTGCAGTGCGAAGAAGATGATCAGCGGCACCACGACGGTGATGATCGATCCCGCGGCCACCCGCTGCCAGCCCTGTCCGTATTGGCCGAGCAGGTCGTACAGGCCCTGGGTGAGCACCGCATTGGGGCCGCTGCCGATGAAGATGTAGGCGACCAGGAAGTCGTTCCACACCCAGAGGAACTGGAAGATCGCGAACGATGCCAGCGCGGGCACCGACATCGGCACGGCAAGCCGCCAGAAGATCTGGAAATGGCTGGCGCCGTCGACCCGGGCCGCCTCGATCAGCGAGTTCGGCAGCGTGGACATGTAGTTGCGCAGGATGTAGATCGCCAGCGGCAGCGCGAACGCCGAATGCACGATCCACGCGGCCGGGAACTGGCCGACCACCTCGACCCCCGTGGTGTTCTTGACCCACACGAAGAACTGCAGGATCGGAATGATGGCGATCTGCACCGGTACCACCAGCAGTCCGAGGATCACCGCGAAGTAGACCTCCTTGCCGCGGAACTCCAGGAAGGTGAACGCGTAGGCCGCCATCGCCGCGAACATGATCGGCAGCACGGTGGCCGGGATGACGACGGCCAGCGAATTGAAGAACGCGTTCGGCAGGTTCAGTGACGCGAAGGCGTCGCCGTAGCTCGAGAACGTCCAGCCCGCGTGCGCGGGATCGGTGAGCACCGTCCACCAGCCGGTCGCGTTCGGGCCCTGCACGGCATCCAGAGTGCGGAAGCTCGTGATGGCCACCCCGAGCAGCGGGAACAGCCAGGCGACGGCCACGATCCCCAGGATGACGGTCAGTAGCACGTGGGGTCGCCGCTTGTCGTGGGCGGCGTCGCGGACTCGGCGCTTGCGCACCCGCTCCGCGTCGGCCGTGGGGTTGGTGATGTGCTCGGTGGCGGTGCTCATCGCAGTTCCTCCTGCGTCTTGTAACTGCGGACCTGGTACACGATCACCGGAACCACGGCGATCATCAGCACGATCACGACCGCGGCGGCCTTGCCCGGGTTCTGGAAGCTGAACAGCTGGTTGTAGAACTCCACCGCCAGCACGTTCGTGTTGTACTGGCCGCCGGTCATCGCGTAGATGATGTCGAACAGCTTCATCACCGTCATCAGGATGGTGATGAAGACGGCGATGATCGTGCCGCGGATCTGGGGCACGATGACGTAGAGGAACGTCTTGCGCTCGGACGCCCCATCCAGGCGGGCTGCCTCGATGGTCTCCTCCGGCACGCCCTTGATCGCCGACGACAGCAGCACCATCGCGAAGCCGGTCTGCAGCCAGATGACGATGACCATGATGAGGAAGCTGTTCAGCCTGCCCGCGTCGATGGTCAGCCATGGCACCGGGTCGTGTCCGGTCAGACCGGTGTAGATCGCGTTCAGCAGGTAGATCTGCGGATTGCCCTTGGGTGCGCTGAAGTAGATGAACCGCCAGGCGACGGCGGCGGCGATCGCCGAGATCGCCATCGGCAGGAACACGATCGACTTGAAGCTCTTCTCCCGGCGCGGGCCGACCCGGTCGGCGAGGATCGCGATGAGCAGCCCGCAGATCACGGCCAGCGCCGGCACGACCAGCACCCACAGCAGGTTGTTCAGCAGCACATTGAGGAAGTCGGGACTGGTGAACAGCGAGACGTAGTTGTCGAAGCCGACGAAGGTGTCGCCCTCGCCGCGCCGTGCGCTGACCTCGAAGAAGCTGGAGATCAGGGTGCGGATCGACGGGTAGACGAGGAACAGCGCGATCAGCAGCAGCACAGGGCCGAAGAACACGTAGGGCAGCAGGCGCCTCTTCCACCTGCGCCCCGTGCGCTCGACGATCCAGTTGAGCAGCCAGTAGATGAGGAACGTGATCGCGAGGCCCGCGACCACGGAGAGCAGGGCACTGAGGATGGCCATCGCATACCGCCTGACGTCGATGTGAGGGGTGGGGGTGGGCGGTCAGGGGCGGCGGCGCCGCCCCTGACCGTCGGATCGGTGGGATGCCGGGCTACTTCTTCGGCCAGGATGCGTCGATCTGCGAGAACGCGCTGTCCATCGTGATCTGCCCCGCGAACCACTGCGTGAGGAACTTCCACTCGGTGCCAGAACCGACCTGCGCGGGCATCTGGTCGGAGGCGTCGAAACCGAAGACATCCGAGTTCTTCAGCAGGTCGGCTGCCCGCTTCTGCAGCACGGAGGAGTAGTTCGACACGTCGAACGTGTTGTGCGGCGAGAGGAAGATCGCCTGGCTGGCATAGCCGTGGGTGCCGAATTCCTTCGACACCAGGTACTCGACGACCTTCTTGGTGCTGTCGTCCTTCGAGTACGCGCCGACGAGGTCGCCGCCGCCCTCCATCGAGTTCTTCTCGCCGGGGGCGCTGGGCACCTGGAAGAAGTTCACCTGCGACGTGTCGCCCTTCGCGATCTCGGCCTTGATGTTGTCGGGGAAGAAGTCGGCGATGAACGACCCCTGCTTCATCATGAAGCACTGGCCCTTGTCCTTGCCGTCGGCCCACAGCTGGTTGCCCGCGGTCTGGAAGCTGGTGGTCGCCGCCGCTGCCCCGCCGCCGTTGACCTGGCCGGGGGCGAGCAGCATCGCCGCCACCTTGTCGCCGGCCTTCTTGATCGGCGCGTCGGAGAACTTCACGTCGCCCGTGACCCACTTCTTGTACGTGTCGAGCCCGCTCTGCCGCAGCACGTACTCCTCCAGCCAGTCGGTGGCCGGCCAACCGGTCGCCGCGCCCGATTCGATGCCCACGCACCACGGGTAGCCGAGGCCCTTGTCGGTGATCGTCTTCGCCAGCGCCGTCAGGTCGGCGTCGGTCTTCGGCACGGTCAGGCCGGCCTTCTGGAAGGCGGCGGGGTCGTACCAGACCAGCGACTTCACGTTGATCGAGTACGGCAGCCCGTAGGTCTTGCCGCCGAAGCTGGCGATGTCGCCGAGGCCGTGCGCCTCGTCGGAGGTGATGGCCTTCACGTCGATGCCGACCTCGTCGAGCGGGTACAGCGTCTTGGTCTGACCTGCCAGCACGCCCGGCTGCGGGAAGATCGCGATGTCGGGCGGGTTGCCCGCCGCCGCCTTCGCGACGATCGCGGTCTGGAAGTCGGTGCTGCCCGAGTACGTCGCCTTGACCCCGCTGGTCTTCGACCATGCGTCCAGATCGGCCTGGAACGCCTTGGCCTGGGCGTCGGTGAACGCGCCCATGATCGTGACGGTGTGGCTGCCGGAGCCGCCGGAGCCGCCGGAGGTGCACCCCGTGAGCGCCACGGCGGTGACACCGGCCATGGCGACCAGTCCGAGCAATCCCTTGCGTGGGAGCATGTTCAAATCCTCTCGTTCGCGCATTTCCCAAAACGTTTTACTCCGCCAGGGTAAACCCGGCTAGCATGGGCTGTAAATCGTTTTTGATCACGAGTTCGTAACGGCAGGAGGTCGCCCGATGGGCGCAGCAGCGGGGTTCACGGGGTCGCAGCAGTGGCCGGCGCAGGTGCGGCTGGCGGCGGACGGGGTGGCTCTCATCCTCGACCTGCCGACCGATGCGCTGCCCGGCGTGCTGCACTGGGGGGCCGATCCGGGTGAGCTCGATGCGGCAGCGCTCGCCGAACTCGCCGGAGCCCTTGCGCCCCCAGGGGCGGCCAATGTCGTCGACGTTCCGTTGCGGGTGTCGCTGCTGCCCGAGGCGCGCACCGGGTGGCTCGGCACCGGTGGGATCGCCGGCCACCGCGCGCCATCGGTGTCGCCGGGTCGGGTCGTCGCGGACTCTGCCTGGGCGACGCGGATGATCCCGCAGACCGTGCGGGTCGATCAGCGCGGCACGCACGGCGGCGTGGTCGAGGTGCAGGCGCGCGATGCCGACGCCGAGCTGGAACTGCGGCTCACCGTAGAGCTGCTGCCCTCGGGCGTCGCGCGCCTGCAGGCGGCGATCACGAACACCGGCGTCACGGGGTACGCCGTCGACGCCGTGCGGATCGGTGTTCCGGTGCCCGAACGGGCGGTCGTGGTGCACGATCTCGCCGGACGATGGGCGAAGGAGCGCGTGCCGCAGACGCGCCCGTTCACGGTCGGCGCCCACGTGCGGGAGAGCAGGCACGGGCGTCCCGGTGCGGATGCCGCGACCGTGACGATCGCCGCCACCGCTGACCTGGACTTCGACCGGGGTGAGGCGTGGGGAGTGCACGTCGCATTCAGCGGCAACCACACCGTGATCGCCGAGCGCGCGTTCACGGGTGAGCGGCTGGTGCTGGGCGGGGAGCTCCTGCTGCCCGGCGAGGTGGAGCTCGCGCCGGGCGGGTCGTACGAGACGCCTGCGCTGTACGCGGCGTACGGCGTCGGCCATGACGGGGTGTCGGCGCGCTTCCACCGGATGCTCCGCGCACGCACCCGGCACCCGGCATCCGTGCGCCCCGTCGTCATGAACGTGTGGGAGGCGGTGTATTTCGATCACGATCTGGCGCGGATCCTCGAGCTCGTCGAGCTGGCCGCCGAGGTCGGCGTGGAGCGCTTCGTGCTCGATGACGGCTGGTTCGGCTCGCGGCGCGACGACACGGCGGGCCTCGGCGACTGGGTGCTCGCCGACGCCTGGCGGGGCGGACGGTTCGAGCAGCTCGTCGCCCGGGTGCGGGCGCACGGCATGCAGTTCGGCCTGTGGTTCGAGCCCGAGATGGTCAACCTCGATTCCGAGCTCGCCCGCGCCCACCCCGACTGGGTGCTGCAGCCGGCGGGACGGCTGCCGCCCGAGGTGCGCCACCAGCAGGTGCTCGACCTGACGCACGCGGGCGCCTACGCCCACGTACGCGATCAGCTGGTCGCACTCGTGCATCGGTACGGCATCGACTTCGTGAAGTGGGATCACAACCGCGACTTGATCGAGGCGGGCAGCACGCGCACCGGTCGACCCGGGGTGCACGAGCAGACGCTGGCGCTGTACCGGCTGCTCGACGAGGTCGGTGAGGCCTGTCCGGGCCTCGAGGTCGAGTCGTGCGCCTCCGGTGGGGCGCGCGTGGATCTCGCCATCCTGGAGCGCACCGATCGGGTGTGGGCCTCCGACTGCATCGATGCGCACGAGCGGCAGCAGATTCAGCGCTGGACAGCGCAGCTGCTGCCACCCGAGCTCGTCGGCAGCCACGTCGGTGCCGACCGGGCGCACACCACCGGGCGTCGGCTCGACCTGCCCTTCCGCGCGATGACCGCCCTGTTCGGCCACTTCGGGATCGAATGGGATCTGTCCGCGGCGACGCCCGCCGAACGCGCGGAGCTCGCCGAGTGGGTCGACTACTACAAGCAGGTGCGCGCGCTGATCCATTCGGGCACGGTGGTGCGCCGCGACCTGGCGGAGGGCGACCTGTGGCTGCTCGGCGCCGTCAGCGCCGACCAGTCGGAGGCGCTGTTCCAGATCGTCGCGCGCGCCCGACCCGCCACCTGGCCGATCGGGCCGGTGCGGCTGCCCGGCCTGCGGCGTGGGCAGCGGTACCGCGTGACCGCCGACGGACCCGGCGCACAGGAGCACCGGGGTCGCACGCATGTGCCCAGCTGGTGGGCGGGCGGGGTCACGCTGCCGGGGGCGGCGCTCGCCGACGTCGGCGTGGCTGTGCCGGCGCTGCAGCCCGACCAGGGCGTGCTCATCCGGGTGCGCGCGACGTGATGATGCGCATCCCGGGTCACTCGCGCGGAGCGGTGACCGATCCCCGCGAGACCAGCCGGCCCGGCATCCGGGTGATCCCCGAGAACTTCGTGGTCGGCTCGTCGCTCAGGTTCGCCAGCGTCGCCTCGACGGCCCAGCGCCCCATCTCGTAGTGCGGCAGGGCGACCGTGGTGAGCCCCGGGAGCAACGCGGTCGAGATGGGCTCGAAATCGTCGATGCCGACCACCGACAGATCGCCCGGGATGCTCAGACCCAGCGACTGCGCCGCCTGGTAGATGCCCATCGCCATCTGGTCGTTGAAGCACGAGATCGCCGTCGGCAGCTCGGCGGCCACGCTGCTCAGCCGGGCGAACGCGGCGCGGCCCGCGGCGGCATCGCCCAGGTCGCCGCCCTCGACGATGACGGGCTGGAGGCCGCTCTCGGTCATCACGCCCCGGTAGCCGGAGATCCGGCGATCGGCCGCCGGGCCAGGGGTGTCCACAGTCACGTGCACGATCGCGCGATGGCCGGCGTCGCGCAGCGTCTGCGTCGCCAGTCGCGAGATCTGCTCCTCGTCGGGCACCACCGAGGCCCGCACGCCCGTCGGGTCGACGGTGTCGATCAGCACCGTCGGCACTCCGTCGAGCGCGGCCGGCACGGTCGTCTCCTGGTGGAACATGCGCGCGTACACGACCGCGTCGACCTGCTGCGCCAGCAGGGCGGAGATCTGACCCGCCTCGACCCGCGCATCGTGGTTGGAGTTCACCA
>CAYLMS010000009.1:0-17625 GCA_964384455.1 uncultured Microbacterium sp.
GCGCCGGGTAGCGCTGGCGCAGCTCCGACTCCAGCCTGCCGCGCAGGGTGAAGCCCAGTGCGGGGCAGTGCTCGCAGGCACCCGACATGCGCACCTGGGCGCAGTCGTCGGCGACCGCCACGATCGCCACCTCGCCGCCGTGCGAGCGCACGAAGTCGCCCGCCGGCCCGTCGATCACGTCTTGCAGCGCGGCGCGCAGCACGTCGTCATCGGTCGTCGCGACGGTCGGCACCCACGCCTGCGGTCGCAGCAGCGCCTCGGCGAGCGCATCGCGCACGCACGCCGCCCACGCGCCCCAGTCGCACCCGTCGGCGAGGCGGATCGCGACCGCCCGGGGCTGCACGACCATCGAAGCCACAGTGCCGTCGGCTAGCAGCGCACCGAGCGCCCCCGGCGCCGAGGCGACCTCGCCGACCAGCGGCAGGATGCCGGCGGGCACCACCCAACGCACCTCTTGCGCGTCGGCCCCCGCCTCGGGATGCATCGGCACGAACGCCGGCATCGGCGCGCCGCCTGCCTCAGCCGGCATCGACACGGCCCCGCTCATGTCAGCGCCGCCACGATCGTGTGCGCGACGAACGCCATCCCCCACGCCAGCGCGAACATGTAGCCGAACGCGATCGCGGGCCACTTCCAGCCGCCCGTCTCGCGGCGCATCACACCGATCGTCGACATGCACTGCAGCGCGTAGACGAAGAACACCAGCAGTGCGGCCGTGGTCGGAGCGTCGAACAGCTTCTGCCCCGCGAGCGGGCCCGACGTGCGGGTCATCCGCTGCAGCGCGGTGGCCGGGTCGTCGGGGTTCTCGGCGGCGGCCACCTGGCCGAGTGTCGCCACGAACACCTCCCGTGCCGACAGCGACGCGAGCACGCCCACGTTGATGCGCCAGTCGAAGCCGAGCGGTGCGAACACCGGCTCGACGGCGTGCCCGATGCCGGCGGCGACGCTGTGGTCGATGGTGTACGCCGACACGGCGGCGTGGTCGGCGGGGTCGATGCCGGCCGACTGCAGTTGCGCGGCCGAGGCCACCGGCAGGTTGAGCAGCACCCACAGCACCACGGTGGTGCCCAGGATGATCTTGCCGACCTTGTGCAGAAAGCCCTTGCACGCGTCCCACACGCTCACCGCGACCGACCGCGCCGACGGCATCCGATACGAGGGCATCTCCATGTAGAACGGCAGCATGACGGCCTTACGGCTGCCGAGCCGGCGGAACACCCACGCGGCGGCCATCGCCGACAGCGCGCCGAGCAGGTAGAGGCCGAACATGATCACACCCTGCGCGCTGAACGGGCCGAGCCGAGCATGCGGGCTGGCGAGCAGGCCGATGAGCAGCACGTACACGGTCAGCCGTGCCGAGCAGGTCATCAGCGGTGCGGCCATCATGGTCGCGAACCGGTCTTTGGCGCTCGGCAGCGAGCGGGTGGACATGATGCCGGGGATGGCGCACGCCAGCGACGACAGCAGCGCCACGAACGCGCGCCCCTCCAGCCCCGCCCGCGCCATCACGCGGTCCATCAGAAACGCCGCGCGGGACAGATAACCCGTGCCCTCGAGAATGGCGATCATCAGGAACAGCAGCGAGATCTGCGGCAGGAACACCAGCACGCTGCCCACGCCCCCGATCAGCGCGTCGCCGATCAGCCCCGCCAACCACGGCACCGTGACGTAGGTCGAGACCAGGCCGCCGAGCCAGGTGAACACCGACTGCACCCCGTCCTGCAGCGGCGCGGCCACGGTGAAGATCACCTGGAAGAACGCGAACATCGTGGCGAAGAAGATGATGGTGCCCCATACCGGATGCAGCAGCACCGCGTCGATGCGGCGGGTGCGCGCATCGACGTCGGGCACGCGGTAGCCGGCGGCATCCGTCACCGAGCGGGTCCACGCGCGCGCCGCGGCGGCGTCGTCGGGGGGCGCGATGACGGGCCGCGCCCACTGCGCCGGCTCAGGCAGCAGTTCGCGCAGCCGACCGAGATCGTTGCGCGACCCGGCGGTGACCGGTACGACCGGCACGCCGACCGCCCGCTGCAGCGCGTCGGCGTCGAGCGTGCCGCCGCGCCTGGCCAGCTCGTCGCGGAAGGTGAGCACCACAAGCGTCGGCAGGCCGCGGCGCAGCACCTGGGCGAGCAGGCCCAGCGAGCGGCCGAGCGTGGTGGCGTCGATCGTGATCAGGATGCCGGCGGGCGTGGCGAACGCGGGCAGCTCGGGGTCGAGCACGTCGGCGACGACCTGCTCGTCGGGGCTGATCGGATCGAGGCTGTAGGTGCCCGGCAGGTCTTCGAGCACCAGTTCGCGCTCGCCGACCCGCACCAGGCCCTCGTAGCGCGCGACGGTGACTCCGGGATAGTTGCCCGTCTTGGCGCGCAGTCCGGTGAGGGCGTTGAACAGGGTGGTCTTGCCCGAGTTCGGGCTGCCCACCAGCGCCAGTCGCAGGGTGCCCACGGCGACGCCGCCGTGGGCGGCGCCCTCGCCGGGATCGCAGTGCCCGCTCACGAGGTGCGCAGCACCCGGATGCCGGCGGTCTGCGCGCGGCGCAGCGCCACCTCGTACTCCGCCACGCGGAACACGACCGGGTCACCCAGCGGCGCCCGGCGCAGCACGGTGACCTGCTCCTCCGGCGCGAAGCCGAGATCGGCCAGACGGCGCGCGGCCTTCGGCTCGACGGCGGGGTCGATCTCCACGATGCGGCAGGTGTCACCGGGGCGCAGATCGGCCAGGCACGCGCCGTGCGCGCGGCACCGCGCCGCCGAGAGGCATCCGGCCACACCGCACGCGGGGCCGGCGGCAGCGACGGCGGCGCTCCTGGTGCTGCGCGGGATGCGGCGGGTCATCGACATGGATGCACCCGCCTTGCGCTCTCCGGAGCCGAACTCCGTGTTTATTAGGACAGCCTAAGCTTACCGCATCCTGTCCGGCAGCACGAGTCGCACCCTGCGCGGGCGCCCTCGCGCACCGGTCCGCCGCACCCCTACTCCGGGTCGCGGTAGGCGTCGAGCAGCCCAGGCGCTCCGGCGGGCGCGGGAGTCACCATGATGTCGTCGCCGGCCTGCAGGCGCCCGGGGCGCACCACGCGCAGGTACGGCCCGAGCCGGCGCTCGGCCGAGAAGCGTTTCACCCAGCCGCGTTCGTCGTCGCCGCCGACCCAGCGCGCGAAGGTCTGGCACGGCGTGCGCGGCATGGTCACCTCGACCTCGACGTGCTCACCGATGCGCCAGCGGTCGCCGATGCGCGAGGCGTTGACGTCGAAGCCCGAGACGCGCAGGTTCTCGCCGAACCATCCGGGCGGCAGTGCGCGACCGAGCTGGGCGGCCCAGTAGTCGGCGTCTTCCTCGGCGTACGCGTACAGCGCCTTGTCGAGCCCGCCGTGGTGCTTGCGGTCGGCCTGCACGTCGGCGTAGGCACCGTAGGCGCCCACCCTCACCGGCCCCTCGACGGGCGCCTTGTCGATCGCGGTCACCCCCACCGTGCCCGCATCGGGACGCAGTCGCTGCACCACGCAGATCGCCAGGAGCTGAGGCATCCGGCCAGAATACGGGGCGCGCACGGGCGGCGGTGCGCTCAGCGCACCCGCCGCCCGTGCGCCAGGTCGATCAGGCGGGCCAGCACATCGCCCGCGCGCAGGCCGTTGTGCTCGTGCTCGCTCGTGATCCACGGCGTCACCCCCGGCAGCAGCCGCGCAGTCTCGAGCGAGAACTCCAGCGGCACGAACACGTCGTTGACGTACACGGCGGCGGCTCCCGCGACCCCGGATGCCGCGATCGCCTCGGCATCATAGAGCCGGGGCCACGCGTGGTCGGCCAGCGCGAGCGTCACGTCGCGCCAGGGCCGCAGGCCGGGCACAGTGTCGAGCCACTCGCGTGCGGCATGCTCGCCGGTGAGCAGCGTGACATCCTCGCGGAAATCGGCGGGCACCACCCGGTCGGCCGACCAGCGGGTGGCGTGCCCGTCGGCATAGCTCGACTCGTGGAAGACGTAGTACAGCGGATTGCGCGCGCCGAAGGGCAGCGCCGCGGCCAGGTCGTACCGCAATGCGTTGCTGCGCGGGTCGAGCTCGAGCAGCGACCACAGCGTCTGCCAGCCGTCGTTGCCGCCCAGCAGCATGCCGAGCGACCGCAGCCGCGACACCGATACCCGCTCGCCGTCGGGCAGCACGAGCGAGCCTGACGCGGCGAGGTCCGCGAGCCGCCGCATCCGGTCGCGCTGGCCGGGGAACCGGCGCCAGTACCGCTCGGACGCGGCGCGCATCTTGTCGTAGGTGAGCGCGTACACCTCGTCGGGGTGGCGGCCTACGGCCGACAAGCCGCCGGTGACGAACACCTCGCGCAGGGATGCCGCATCCGTCGTGAGGTAGGCGAGGGTCGTGAACCCGCCGAACGACTGGCCGAGCACGCTCCAGGTGTCGGCGGCGAGGTGTGCGCGCACGGCCTCGCAGTCGCGCACGATGGCGTCGGCCCGCAGGTGCGTGATGTATTCAGCCAGTGCGGCGGTGCCCCGCTCGAGGTCGGCGTCGCCGACCGGGGTGGACCGTCCGGTGCCGCGCTGGTCGAGCAGCACGACCCGGTAGTGCTCGAGCGCGGCGTCGAGCCAGGAGGGGGCGGTGGGGGCATGGAACGGACGCGGCGCCTCGTGCCCCGGCCCGCCCTGCAGGAACACGAGGTACGGCAGCGCCTCGCCGCCGGTGCGGGTGACCACGGCGGCGAACACGTCGATCGTGCGCGTGTCGGCAGGGTCGCCCCACATCAGCGGCACCGTGAGGGTGTGCTCGTCGATCGTGAGGTCCTGCAGGCGGCGCGTGGTGGTGGGCATGGCTCACACCCGCCCTGCCGCGAGCTTCTCGACGACCGCGGCCACCCGGCGGCGGCGAGTCTCCTCGGCCCGCGCGCCCTCCACCGCCGTGACGTGCGCCTTGCGATGGCTCTGCGCCAGCGCGTCGAATGCCTCCCGCAGTCCCGCAGCCGACAGCGCCGCTGCCAGGTCGTCGGGCACCTCGACGATGCGCGGCTCGGTGTCGAGGGACAGTTCCACCGTGATCGTCTCACCGCCCTCGAGCCCGGTCGCGGCACGCTTGTCGGAGCTGAACGAGATCATGAAACGGCCACCCATCGGCGCGATCGCGTTGCGGTAGGTGAAGCTGTCGTCCACCGTGACGTTGACCAGCGGCCTCTTGCCGCCGCCGAGCGCGTCGACCACCTCGGGCGGCACGACGATTCCGGTGTTGTTGCCGAGTCGGAGCAGCGTCGTCTCGAATCGCATGGATTCGAGTGTGCCAGATGGGCCCGCCTCCTAGGCAGAATCGGCCCAGGGCAGCGACCGCTCGGTGTCGCGGCTGCCGTCGTCGGGAACCGCCGGCAGCTCCTCACCGCCGGCACGGATGCACAGCCAGCGCAGCTGCACCGCGCTATCGGGCCTGGCCCGCCACGTGCGCCACACCCCCTGCCCGACCCGCACCACGGTGCCAGGACCGACCTCCACGACCTCGTCGTCGAGGCCCATCTGCCCGTGCCCCTGCAGGAACACGTAGAGCTCTTCTACGACGGCGTGGCTGTGCCAGTATCCGGCCTCCTCGCCCGGCTCGAGCGCGTTGGCCGACATCCCGATGTACTGCATGGTGAGCTCCTGGTCGACGATCCGCCGACCCTGCCGCGAACGCGCGGGAACGATGCCCCCGTAGTGCGAGCGCCATTCGTCGAGCGCGCCGATCTCGGCGACCTCGTATCCCGTCATCCGTCGTTCCTCTCGCTCTGCGCGCTGCGCTGCTTCACCGAATCCTGACACGAGCGACGCACCTGTCGAACATCGCGGCGTGATCGTGGAGTCATGAACACACGACTCGACTCCGACACCGTGCTGCGCCGCACCGCCGCGGTGTGCGTCGCGGGCGCCGCAGCGATCCACTTCGGCGTCGCCGGCGAGCACTTCGCCGAATGGTGGCTGTTCGGCGTCTTCTTCGTGCTGCTTGCCGCGTTCCAGCTCATCTGGGCGGCGACCTGCTGGCAGCCGGTGCGCCCCGCCTGGCTGTATCTCGGCGCGGGAGCCAATGCGGCCACCCTGGTGCTGTGGCTGGTCACCCGCACCACCGGACTGCCGTTCGGCCCGCAGCCGTTCACGCCCGAGGCGTTCGGCGCCGCCGATCTGGTGTGCGGCGCGCTGGAGGCGGCCGGGATCGTGCTGGCGGTGATCGCGGCGCAACGGATGCGGCGCGAAGCGCCGAGTGCTGCGCGACCGCTGCGGCTGGGTGCCGCGATCGTCGCCGCCACCGCGGCCGTGGTGCTGGCTGCCAGCGGTGCCGCCCTGGCCGCGCCCGGCGAGAGCGGCGACGGCGGCATGGACATGCTCGCTCCCGCCGCGCAGACCCCCGGAGCGACGACGAGTACGACCCCTGGCACGACCCCTGGCACGATGCCGATGGCCGGCGGCGACGCGAACGGCAACCGCATGGACATGCCGAACCTGCCGGATGTCTCCGGCGCCACCGCCGCCCAGACCGCCGCGGCGCAGAGTCTGCTCGATGCGCTGCGCGCCGACACGGCGAAGTACACCGACATCTCGGTGGCCGAGGCGGACGGCTTCGACCTGCAGACCGCGCTGCAGACGTGGCGGCGGCGCAACCCGCACGCGGCGCCGGATGCCGTCATCCCCGAACTGCACGTGCCGAACGCAGCGAATCGCACCGCGGCGCTCGTCGACCCGGGCGCGCCGCAGTTCCTCATCTACCGCCGCGATGCGGCCGGAAGGTACTGGCTGCTCGGTGTGATGTTCACGGCGGAGCACGGCACCCCGCCCGCCGTCGACCTGCCGTACCTGCGCTGGCACTTCCACACCATCTGCGTCGCGGCCGACGGCACGTTCACCCCCACCGACACCTCGACCTGCGCGGCCGGTACGACGCTGCGCACGACCGGCTACATGGCGCACGTGTGGTTCGTGCCGGATGCCGACCTGCCGTACGCGTTCGCGATGACCCCGCCGCTGGCGCAACTGCGTCAGGCGGGCGTGCTCGGCTGAGTCCCGCCGCGCCCGGCTCAGGCCACGGCGCGGGCGACTCAGGCCACGGCGCGGGCGACGAGTTCGCGCACCCGGGCGTCGACGGCATCCGTGAACTCGATCAGCGCGAACGCCGTCGGCCACATCGCGCCGTCGTCGAGGTGGGCATCGTGCTGGAACCCGAGCGTGGCGTAGCGCGCCTTGAACTTCTCGGCGGCTTGGAAGAACACCATGGCCTTGCCGTCGCGACCGTACGCCGGCATGCCGTACCAGGTCTTCGCCTCGAGCTCGGGCGCCACCTCGGTGACGATCGCGTGCAGGTGCTCGGCGAGCGCTCGGTCGGCGTCGCCCATCGCGGCGATCGCGTCGAGCTGAGCCTGCAGGTTGAGCTCGCGCTGCGCGGCGCTCTTCGCAGTCTTCGCCTGCGCGCGCAGCTCGGCGGCGTACTCCTTCATCGCGGCGCGCTCGGCGGCGGTGAAGCCAGGGTTCTCGGTCATCGGATGCGTCCTCTCGGTCTGCGGCAAGGCTACGGGGCCGGCGCCGCGGATGCTTCTCCGATCCTGCTGGATGGGAGAGCCCGGCGTTGTCGTTCAGTCGGCCCAGGTGTGCACGGGCTCGTTGGTGTGCATGTGCGCGCGGTACTCGCGCAGCGTGGCGCGCAGCGCATCGAACCGCTCGTCGGCACCGCGGCGTCGCATCCGCTCGATGAACCATTCGGCCCCCGCCGTCGAGGTGACGCAGCGGTCTTCGATGATGCCGAGCAGCCGCTCGCGCTCGGCGGCGGGCACGCCCCAGCGCTCGAGGCCCTCGTGCGCCAGCGGCAGCAGCCGCCGCAGCACCAGCTCGGTGGCGCGGATCTGCCCGACGCCCGGCCAGTAGACTTCGGCGGCGGTACCGTGCCGCGCCCCCTGGTGGAAGTTCTCCTCGGCGGCCTGGAACGACATCTGCGACCACAGCGGACGCTCGCTCTCGGCCAGCCGGCGCACCAGCCCGAACCAGAACGCGGCGTTCGCGACCGTGTCGGCCACCGTGGGTCCGGCGGCGAGCACGCGGTTCTCCACCCGCAGGTGCGGGATGCCGGCCGCGATGTCGTAGACCGGACGGTTCCAGCGCCACACGGTGCCGTTGTGCAGGCGCAGCTCGCGCAGCGACGGGATGCCGCCGCCGTCGAGCACCGCCACCGGATCCTCGTCGTCGAGGATCGGCAGCAGCGCGGGGAAGTAGCGCACGTTCTCTTCGAACAGGTCGAACACCGAGGTGATCCAGCGCTCGCCGAACCACACCCGCGGACGCACCCCCTGCGCCTTCAACTCGTCGCTGCGCGTGTCGGTGGCCTGCTCGAACAAGGGCACGCGGGTCTCGCGCCACAGCCTGCGGCCGAGCAGGTAGGGCGAGTTCGCCGCGACGGCCAGCTGGATGCCGGCGATCGCCTGGGCCGCGTTCCAATAGGCGCCGAACTGGTCGGGCGAGGTCTGCACGTGGAACTGCGTGCTGGTGCACGCCGCCTCGGGCACGATCGAGTCGGCGGTCGCGGTCAGCCGCTCCCGCCCGGTGATCGCGATGGCGATGTCCTCACCGCGGGCGGCGAGGATCTGCTCGCTGAGCAACCGGTAGCGCGGATTGGCGCTCAGCGACTCGACCCGCAGGTGGCCTTCGGCCAGGGTGGGCAGGATGCCGATCATCACCTGGTGCGCGCCGACAGCGGATGCCTTCGCCTCGGCGTCGTTGAGCGATCGGCGCAGGGTCCGCTCGAAGGTGCCCAGACCGCCCTCGCGCAGCCGGGCGGGCGGCACGTTGACCTCGATGTTGAACTGGCCGAGCTCGGTCTGGAAGTCGGGGTCGGCGATCGCCGCGAGCACTTCGGCGTTCTTGAGCGCCGGATCCTCCCGTTCGTCGACGAGGTTGAGCTCCACCTCCAGGCCGGTCGACGGGTCGTCGGTGTCGAAGTGCGCATCGCGCAGCATCCGCTCGAACACGTCGAGGTTGCGCCGCACCTTCTCGCGGAAGCGCGTGCGATCGTCGCGTGTGAACTCCTGCGGCCGCACGTCTTCGCCCATGACGGCACCTTAGTCACGGCGGCGCGGCTTGCCCAGGGGTAGGCGTGGTGCGGGTCTGCCTATGGCGTGCTGCCTCTTTACCGGTGCGCGGGATTACCGACCCGCGTTGTCGCCCACGCACGCCCCAGCGACCACACGGGCCGGCAAAGCCCTCGGTGGGCACGAGACCCGGGCGCGCGCGACGAATCGCCGACCCGCGTTGCCGCGCACGCACACCGAAGCGACCACACGCGCCGGCAAAGCCCTCGGTGGGCACGAGACCCGGCCCGCGCGCGACGAATCGCCGACCCGTATCGCCGCGACCGCGCGCCGAGACGACGACACGCGCCGGGAAAGTCCCAGCCACCCCGACACGCCGCACGGCTCGGCGGCGAAGCAAGCGCCCGCGCGCGACGAATCGCCGCCCCGCGTTGCCGCGCACGCACACCGAAGCGACCACACGCGCCGGCAAAGCCCTCGGCGGGCACGACGCAGCGCGCGACGACGACCGGATGCCGGCGCTCAGCGCGCGACGGCCGGCGCAGGCGCAGGCGCAGGCGCCGACGAGGCATCCGCGAACCGGTGCGGTGCGACCCGTGCCCACACGAGCAGCCCGATGTAGGTGAGGTCGAGCGCGCTGCAGATGATGCCGAGCCCCAGCACGAACACGTCGCCGGCCAGCAGCCCGTACGAGATGGTCGGGGCGAGCGTGCCGATCCACTTGGCGATCGCGATGGTGAGGGTCTGTCCGCGCCGCCCTCGGCGCGCCGCGAACATCGCGATGAACAGACCGGACATGAGCGCGTTCTGCAAGAACGCGGCATAGCCGCCGCCGACCCCCTGCCCGAAGCGGGCGATGAACAGCCACTGCACCGCGAAGCCGACGGCGAAGATCAGGATGGCCCAGCCGACGAACAGCCCGCGGGTGACGAACGCCGGCAGCTCGGCGCGACCGAACCGCAAGAACGTCACCACGATCACCACATCGGCCGCGGCCCACACGATGTTGATCACACCCTGCGCCGAGAGTCCGTTCGCCACGGAGAGCACGGCGTAGGTCGCCTCCCACGCGAAGTTCAGCGCGAGCGCGGCGATCGGAATGGCGTAGGTGCGCTCCTTGAACCCGATGCGGATGGCGTCGACGTAGACGACCGTCCACGCGAGACCGCTCACCAGGGTGAGCACCATGGCGATCGGGGTCATCCCGGCCTCCTCGTCTCGTTGCGCGTCACCGCGGTGCGCCTGCGGCGGAGTCGGACGTCATCCGGGTTGCTCGACACGGCGAGCTCGAAGCGCATGGCGCGATGCTACCGCCGGTTCAGGTCGCTATTCGGAGTGCCCCGCGGCGAACTGCCGCTCGTAGCCTGAGCGAGCGCCGCGATCGACCGCGCGCACCTGGTCGGGCACCAGCCGGCGCAAGACGGCGTCGCGCGGGCGCTGGGGCAGCAGGTCGACGAGGCGATGCACGACGCCGACGTACCCGGGCACGGTCACCTCGAACCGCGGGCGGGCGATCGTCTTCGCGACCGCGCGCGCGATGTCGGCCGGCTGCAGCATTGCCGCGGCTCCCGTGCTGGTGCCCGCGGCGAGCGCGGTGTCGACGACCGTCGGCATGATCACCGACAGCCGCACGCCGGTGCCGTGCAGCTCGGCGCGCACCGCCTTCAGGTAGCCGAGCACGCCGTGCTTGCTGGCGGCATAGGTGGCTTCTCCCGGCGTGGGCAGCAGGGAGGCGGCCGACGCGATGGTGACGATATGCCCCGCGCCCCGGTCACGCATCCGTGGCGCCGCGAGCACCACGGAGTGGATCACCCCGTGCAGGTTGACGGCCAACTGCCTGGTCGCGGCGGCCTCTGGCTCGTCGGCGAAGGGGCCGACCCACATCACGCCCGCGCTGTTGACCAGCACGTCGACCGGTCCGCAATCCGCCTCCACCACCGCGAGGAACGCGGCGAACGAGCCGCGGTCGGTGACGTCGAGGTCGTACCCCGCCGCCGCGCCGACCTCGCCCGCCGCCCGGCGGGCGGCATCTCCGTCGTAGTCGCCGATGGCGACGCGTGCACCGGAGGCGGCGAGCAGCCGGGCCGTCTCACGGCCGATGCCGTTGGCCCCGCCGGTGATGGCGATCACCCGGCCGCGCAGCGTGGTCGAGCCGGTCACGCGATGCTCCTCGCGGCCGCCGGCCGCGGCATCCCTCGGCGACCGGCCTGCCCGGCCGCCCGCTTGCGCCCTGCCTTGCGCTCGCGGCCCAGATCCCACAGATAGTGATCGAAGTCGACCTCCATGGTGTGCCTTGGCGATGCGTAGAAGCGGCGCTTGTAGCGCTCGTGGTCGCGCACCATTTGCCGGCGGATCTCGGCGTCGGCCGGCGGTGCGTACCGGCCGGTGAGCAGCTCGGTGATCCAGGCCGCCTGCGCCTCGGCGAGCGGCATGACCGCGCCGACCGGTTGCAGCAGGCCGATGAAGTACAGGCCGGGCAGATCGGGATGCACCGTGCGCTTCCACAGCGGCAGCTCGTTGTGCTCGGGGTTGACCAGCGACTCGTCGAGAAACGGGAACGACACCCGGTAGCCCGTCGCCCACACGATCAGGTCGGCGTGCACGCTGCTGCCGTCGGCGAACACCACGCGGTCGCCGTCGAAGCGCTCGATTCCGGGGCGCACCTGCACGCGGCCCGCGGCCAACTGCGCACGGATCTGCTCCGACTGCACGGGATGCGACTGCCCCGGCGCGTGCGGCGGCTTCGGCAGGCCGTACTTGGCCAGCCCGCCCGAGGTGAGGGCGCCGAACCGCAACCGCATCCGGGTCGCCCACCACGGCATCCAGCCGGGCAGGGCGATCTGATCGGAGGCCTTCCCGAACAGGAACTTGCGCATCACCCACTGCCCGCGCCGGATCGACAGCGTCACGCTGCGCGCGCGGCGCGCACCCTCGACGGCAATGTCCATCGCCGAGTTGCCGGCGCCGACCACTACGAGGTCGCGGCCGTCGAGCTGATCGCCCGAGCGGTAGTCGTGCGCGTGCAGCTGCTCGCCGGCGAAGGTGCCCGGGTAGGCGGGCTCCGGCCAGCGCGCGTTCCAGTGGTGGCCGTTGGCCACGAGCACGGCGTCGTAGTCGCGCGTGCGCTCGCCGTCGGGGCCGGTGGTGCTTACCCGCCAACGCCCGTCACCTGAGGGCGAGACATCCGTCACCGTCGTGTCGAAGGTGATCATGTGCCGGAAGCCGAAGTGCTGCACGTACTCCTCGAAGTACGCGTGCACCTGGTCGTGCCGCGCGTAGGGCGGGTAGTCGGAGGGCATCGGAAAGTCCGAGAACGCCATTCGCGGGCACGAGGTGTTGATCTCGAGCGTCTCGTAGCAGGCCGACTGGCCGTTCGGGTTGTCGAGCACCCAGTTGCCGCCGATGGCGCTGCCCTTCTCGAAGCAGTCGAACGGCACGCCGGCGAGATAGAGCGACTTGGCTGCGGTGATGCCCGACGAGCCGGCGCCGATGACGCACACCCGCGGCAGGCTCTCGTCGCGGGGAACGGATGCCGTCACCGCCGCGCTGCGGTGCCCGGGCTTGACGAAGTAGGCCATGGCGTGAGTATGGCATCGAAAATGAACGTTTTCAATGGCAGGATGGCCGACATGACCCACGCGCGCGAGCAGGAGCGGCTGTGGCACGGCAGCGCCCGCAGCTCGCGCGACGACGATCGCCGCCGCCGGCTGCTGGATGCCGCGCTCGAGGTGTACGGCACGACCGGGTATGCGGGGGCGACCGTCGGCCGCGTGTGCCGGCTGGCGCATGTGTCGACCAGGTCGTTCTACGAGCTGTACGCCGACCAGGCCGAGCTGCTCACGCAGCTGTACCGGCAGCTGAACGCCGAAGTGCTCGCCGGGTTCGCCGACGCGCAACTCGACGCCGGAGAGCGCCTCGACCGGGCGGTGCGCACCCTGGTGGCGGCGGCGCTGACGCCGATGCTGGCCGACGAGCGCAAGGTGCGCGTGCTCGAGGTGGAGTCGGTCGGCGTCTCGCCGGCGCTGGAACAGGAACGGCGCGCGGCCTACCGCACCTTCGCCGTGGCGATCGACGCCGTGTTCGCCGCGTTCGCGCGCGCCGGGCTCATCGCGGCGGCGCCCGGGGGGCTTGCAAGTCTCATGCTGGTCGGCGGCATCACCGAGGCGCTCGTGCAGCGCACGCAGACCCCGCAGGTCGATCGGTCCGGCCCCGACGTGTTCGTCGACGAGGTGGCCGAGGTGATCGCGCGGATGCTCGGGGCGCGATGAGCGCCGGTCCGCGCGCCCGTCAGCCGCGCCCGGCGCCGTCGGCGATCGCGGCGAGCCGGCGGCGGTCGAGCACCGTCAGCCGCGCGACGGTGTGCGCGATCACCCCTGCGGCGGTGAGTGCGGCGAGAGCACGGTTCACGCTCTCCCGAGTGCCCGCCACCAGGCCCGCAAGCGTCGTCTGCGAGATGGTGAACGGCAGCACGATGCCGTCGTCGCCGGGCAGCCCGTAGGCGTCGGTGAACATCAGCAACTGATACGCCACGCGGCCGCGGATGTCGCGGATGGCCGTGTTGCGATACAGCTCCGACTGGCCGAGGATCATGCGGCTCATGCCCTCCAGCATCCGTCGCATCGCCTCCGGATGCTGCTGCAGAAAGCGCAGCAACGGCTCGCGCTCCAGACTCAGCAGCCGTGCGGGCGACAGCGCGCTCACCGTCGAGATGCGCGCACCGTCGCGCAGAAACAGGGCGGGTTCGCCGAAGCTCTGCCCCGGCCCCATCACCTGCGTGACCACCTGGTCGCCGTCGGCGGAGCTGAGCACGGTGTGCAGATAGCCGTCGAGCACGAACCAGAGCCGGTCGGCCGGGTCGCCCTCCTGCCACGCGACACCGTGGGCCGGCATGGTGTGCCGGTGGAACGCGGGCAGTAGGGCGATCAGGTCGCCGGGTGCGCAGTCCTGGAACGGCGTGCACCGTGTGAGCACGCCGACGGTGTCGGCGATGCTGAGGTCATCGGTCGCCTGACGACTCACGCCTCCATGGTCGCGCAGATCGGCCGTCGGCAGAAGGGCCGGTCAGCCCGCCGGATGCTGCGCCATCCGCTGTCCGAGGGCCTGCGCGTCGTCGCCGACGCCGAACAGCGTGGCCGACGCGCGGGTGCGCTGGAACAGCACGCCCAGAAAGTGCAGCCCCGCGGCGACCGTGCTCGACCCGTCCTCCTGGTGCGGGAACCCCCACTCGTCGAAGGCGTGCGGCACGTCGATCCAGCGCGCGTAGTCGGGCCGGTACCCCGCCGCGCACACCACCGCGCCGAACGACGAGACCGCCAGCGAGCGCGGGGCGTCGGCCCGGAACGCAGCGGGCTCCGCGGCATCCGGAACCGGCAGACCGCGTGCCTGCGCGGCCTGGGCGACCACACCCATGAGATCGCGGTGGCGCGCGTCGCCGAATGCGACCGAGTCGTCGAGGTCGTCGGCGAACTCGATGCGACCGTCGCGCACCGCGTGCAGCTGGCCCGTGAGGGTCACCCCGAGCTGCTGCAGCGAGCGGCAGTGCAGGTCGTGCCCGCCGCGGGTTCCGCTGGCCTGTGGATTGGGGGCCAGACGCGCGGCCGGGGTGGGCAGGTCGGCGGTCGTCATGTTCATGAACGGCGTGCCCGCCAGCCACCAGAAGATGTCGTGTCCGTCGATCTGGCGCGGCTGCCACGGCACCCGCCCGCACGCGAGCACCACCTCCCGCCCGCCCAACCAGAGGTCTTCGGCGATCTGGGCCCCGGACTGACCGCATCCGACCACCAGCACGCGCCCCGGAGCGAGCGCATCCGGCGACCGGTAGTCGCGCGCGTCGATCACCGGCAGCACGCCCTCCAGCGCCCGCACCGCCTCCGGGCGCTGCGCGCGCTGGTAGCCGCCGTTGGCCACGACCACCTCGCGGGCGTGGATGCGGCCGCCGTCGGTCTCGACGACGAACCCGTGATCGACCGGCGACACGCGCTGCACGTCGACGCCCTCGCGCACCGGGGCGGCGCCCTCGGCCGCATACCGCTCCAGGTACGCCACGATCTCGTCGCGGGGGAGGAACCCGTCGGGGTCGGGCCCGTCGTACGCGTGCTCGGCCAGGCGCACCGACCAGTTCGGCAGCACGAGCGTGAAGCTGTCCCACCGGTCGCGCCAGCTCTGCGCGGTGCGGCCGCGCTCGAACACCACGTGCTCCCGGCCCATGCCGGTGAGCACACGGCTGGCCGACAGGCCCGCCTGCCCGGCACCGATCACCACGACATCCACGTCTTCCACAGCGGTCATGGCCACTCCTTCGCTCGCGTCGCTCGACGCCCGAGGGCGAGCCTAGGAACAGATCGGATGCCGTGCTGTGCGCTGCGTCACAGCGGGGCCGGCGGCAGGGGCGCAGGATTTCACCGTCGGCGAAGGGAGACGACGATGACCGAAGACACCGAACGTGCGCTGTGCGTGGCGCGCTACATGCAGGCGCTCAACGCCGGCGACCTCGAGGGTGTGCTGGCGACGTTCCTCGACGACGCGACCGTCACCCTGGCGGGCGCCGAGACCGTGCGCGGGCGCGACGAGATCAGCGACTTCTATGCGTCGCACTTCGCGCAGCACAGGTTCGGCCGCGTGCTGCACGTCGACGATGTCGAGGTGCGCGCCGACCTCGCCGTCGTGCGCAGCCACACCACCGGCACCATCACGCCGCTGGCCACCGCATCGCCCGTCGAGCTGGTCTCGCGCGAGCTGTTCGTGCTGCTGCATCGTTCCGGGGAATGGCGCATCCAGCACTACATGGCCAACCAGTTGGGGCCGCTGCCGGGGTGATCGTACGGCGGCCGAAAGCGAGCGCGCTCCGCTTCGTCGATCCACGACGTGCTCGCCAGCGATATCAGATAATCAGATAGACTGTGCGCATGACCCGGATGTCCGCCACCGAGGCGTCGCGCAACTTCTCTGCGCTGCTCGATGCCGTCGAGCGTGGCGACTCGGTCACGATCACGCGCGGCAATCGTCCGGTCGCGCAGATCAGCCCGGCACGGCGCCGCACCGGGCGCGACCTGCGAATCGCGCTGGCCGACTTGCCGCCGTTGGACGACCGGTTCGAGGCCGACGTCGCCTCGGCGATGACGTTCGTGGCCGACGACGGGCGGGATCCGTGGCTCGACGCCTGATCCTCGACACCAACGTGGTGATCGCCTTCGAACGGGGCAGCATCGACCGCGAAGCGTTCGATGATGACGAGCTGGCGGTCGCGGCGATCAGCATCGCGGAGTTCCGGGTCGGCATCGAACTCGCCTCGACGGTCGAACAGGCGGCTGCGCGGGCGCGCTTTATCGAGGCCGTCGTCGACACGGTCGACGTGCTGGACTACACCGCCGCCACCGCCACGGAGCACGCACGGCTGCTCGCGAGCGTGCGGCGCGGCGGTCGGCCTCGCGGCGCCCACGACCTGATCATCGCGGCGCACGCCGCGCAGACGGGTTGCACGATCGTCAGCCGGGATGCCTCGGCCCGCTTCGGTGAGTTGCCAGGGGTCGTGGCCATCGAGGCGTGACCCGGGCATCCCCCGGTTGCGCCCTGCGCGCATCAACCGCCGGTCGAGCCGAGGTGGCGGGCGAAGAAGCGGGCGGCGTCTTCCGCGGCGAAGCCCGGGATGCCCGTGTGTCCGCCCAGGTTGGCGTGGAGGGTCTTCTGCGTCGAGCCGAACGCGTCGAAGAGGTCGAGGGCCTGCTGCCGGTCGTTGCCCTCGTCATCCCACTGCAAGAGCACGTGGAGGGGAATGGTGACCCGCCGGGCTTCATCCATGGTGCTGCGGGGCACGTAGCTGCCGGCGAACAGGCCGGCAGCGGCGATGCGAGGCTCGGTCGCGGCCAGGCGCACCCCGATGGCGATCACTCCGCCGGAGAACCCGACGCGGTCGCCGATCTCGGGAAGATCGAGCACCGCGTCGAGCGTGGACCGCCATTCCGGCACCGCCTGCTCGACGAGCGGGAGGATGAGCCGGTCGATCACATCGTCGTCGGGCTTGATCCCCGCCGCGAGGGCACGCATCAGGTCGGCACGGGCCTGCTCCGCGCCAGGAAGCGGTGACCGGTCACCGGCACCTGGCAGCTCGATGGCGACCGAGGCGAAGCCGCTCGCGGCGGCGCTGCGGGCTCGAGCGGCGAGCCGCGGGTGCATGCGGCGCATCCCGATCCCGCCGGGCTGCCCCAACAGGATGAGCGGAACGGGGGAGTCGGCCGAGGCGGTGGGCGGCGTCCAGAGGATGCCTGGCACCTGGCCGAGGGTGAAGTCGCGCTCGACGAGACCGTCGTCGAGCCGGGTGTCGGAGGTGAAGAGCATGGTGGTGCCTTTCGGGAGTGCGGCGAAGCAGCGGCGCTCCCGGGCGACCTATCGCCCGACCGTGACTCCCCGAAGGAGCACCCACGTCGATTCGTTCACGGGTACCACCTCCTCGAAACTCCGGCACGGACGTTCGAAGGCTAGCAGCCTGGCGCGGTGCGTGCTCGCTCTAAAGTGGCTCGTGTGATCACCGGCGACCTGAAGAGCAAGATCGACCGCGTCTGGGACGCCTTCTGGTCGGGCGGCATCAGCAACCCGCTCGAGGTCA
>CAYLMS010000010.1:0-16839 GCA_964384455.1 uncultured Microbacterium sp.
GTTGGCGAACGAGTCGCGCACCTCGTCCTCGGTCGGCGCACGAATGCCGTCAGTCTACGAACCCGGATGCCGCAGCGCACCCGGCCTCACGCCGGCCCCGCGGCATCCGGCGCGACTCCGCCCGCCTGCGCGAGCGGGGTGGATGCCCCGGCCCGCGCGGGCGCGGCGATGCCGGGCAGCGCCCACACGGCGAACGCCGCACCCTCCGCCGACAGCAGCACCGACCCGTCGTCGGCCACGGCGAGCGTGGCCTCGCCGAACAGCGCCACGGCCGCGGCGGCGCCCGGCACCAGCGGTGCGGGCAGCGAGACGTCGAGATCGCCGCGCGCCGCGAGCACCAGCACCTGCTCGGCCGCCGCTTCGCGCACGAACACGACGGCGGCATCGTCGACGTGCACGAGTCGCAGACCCCCGGTCCGCAGCGCGGGGTGCGCGCGGCGCAGCCCGATCAGCTCGCGGTACAGCGCGATGCGCGCAGCGACCTCGGGTTCGTCCACCCGATGCCAGGGGATCGGGGTGCGGCTGGACTCGCCGTCGCCGCCGACGAGCCCGAACTCGTCGCCCGCCCACACCACCGGGATGCCGGGCAGGGTCATCGACAGCCCGACCGCGAGCGGTACTGTGCCCGGTGCCGCGTGCGTGGCGAACCGGGCGGTGTCGTGCGTGTCGAGCGGCTGCAGGCAGCCAAGGCGCACCCGCCACGGCAGCTGCCCGGTGAACCGCTGCAGCTGTTCGACGAACTCGCGGGCGGTGTAGCGCGGCATGCCGACGGGGATGCCGAAGAACCAGGCATCCGTCGTCTCGCAACCCGTGCCGTCGGTCCACGGCACCGGCCGCGTGTCGGACAGCCACGACCACACCCCGCGGGTGAACGCCGGGTAGGTCATCGCGCCGTGCCAGGCGTCGCCCTGCAGGTCGCTGGCCGCATCGTTGGTCGATTCGCCGATCAGCAGCGAGTCGGCGTCGATGGCCGTCATCGTGGCGCGGATGGTGCGGCGCACGTCGGCGTTGAGGTCGATCGCGCCGAGCCGTCCGGTCATGTTCGCCACGTCGATGCGCCAGCCGTCGATGCCGAACGGGGGTGACATCCACTTCGCCACCACCGAGCCGGGGCCCTCGATGAACCGGCGGCGCAATTCGGGCGACGACCAGTCGAACTTCGGCAGGGATGCGACCCCCAGCCATGACTCGTAGTGCTGCTGCGCCGCGTCGGTGAAGTAGTAGAACGCGCTCTCGGGCGCGCCCGGGTGGCCGTAGGCGGCTCGGAACCACTCGTGCGCGTCACCGGAGTGGTTGGCCGTGAGGTCGCCGATGATGCGCATGCCGCGCGCGTGCACGGCCTCGATGAGCCGGCGGTAGGCGTCGTCGCCGCCGAGCAGCGGGTCGACCTCGGCGAAGCTCGACGCGTCGTAGCGGTGGTTGGAGCGGGCCGGAAAGATCGGCGTGTGGTAGACGATGCTCACGCCGAGGTGCTCGAGGTGGTCGAGGTGGTCGATCACGCCGTCGAGGTCGCCGCCGTAGAACTGGCGCGCGCGGCCGGGCATGAGCGGGTCGACCGGGTCGCGCCACTCCGACGGGATGGCCCAGGCGGGCTCCGGCCTGTCGTCGGCGGCGGCCGAGCGGGCGAACCGGTCGGGGAAGAGCTGATACATCACGGCATCCTGCATCCACTGCGGCGGCTCGTTGCCCGCCACCAGCGCGAAGTCGAAGCCGTCGAGCGGCTCGGTGAAGGTGAGCCCGGCCTGGTTGAGCGCGCAGCTGCTGCCGTCGGCGAGCACCAGGTGGAAACGGTAGCCGTGCCGCGGGTTGGCGACGGTGATGGTGGCCGTCCACCACTGCCAGCCGTCGACCGCGCCGTCGCAGGATGCCTGCACCCACTGCGGTTCGTGGTCGGGGTTGGAGCGCACCAGCACCCGCGTCACGTCGCCGAACCCGTCGGGCACCCGCAGCCGCACCTCTACCTCGTCGCCGAGCGCGGGCGTGAGCGTGGAGACGTGCAGCGGCGAACCGTCGTGGTGCGGAATGAGGGTCACGAGTCTCAGGATGCCGCATCCGCCGCGGCTAGACTCGCGGCATGGCTGACAGCTCTTTCGACATCGTCTCCAAAGTCGATCACCAGGAGGCCGACAACGCCCTGCACCAGGCCAAGAAGGAGGTCGAGCAGCGCTACGACTTCAAGGGCACAGGGGCGTCGATCGACTGGAGCGGCGAGCAGGTGCTGATCAAGGCATCCAGCGAGGAGCGGGCGAAGGCCGTGCTCGACGTGTTCCAGTCGAAGCTGGTCAAGCGAGGCATCTCGTTGAAGAGCCTCGACTCGGGCGAGCCGGTGGCCAGCGGCAAGGAGTTCCGCATCACGTCGAGCCTGAAGGACGGCATCTCGCAGGAGAACGCGAAGAAGATCGGCAAGATCATCCGCGACGAATGCCCCAAGTCGGTGAAGTCGCAGATCCAGGGAGACGAGCTGCGCGTGCAGTCGAAGAGCCGCGACGACCTGCAGGAGGTCATCCGCGTGCTCAAGGCCGCCGACCTCGACGTCGACCTGCAGTTCGTCAACTACCGCTAGCCGATGCGCCTGCGCCGCGCCGCCGACCGCCCGGCGCAGCCGTGGCGCAACGGCAATGGCGTCACCCGAGAGGTGGCGGCATCCGATCGGCTGGTGCGCGGCACACCGCTGTGGCGGGTGAGCATCGCGACCATCGCGCACGACAGCGAGTTCTCGGCGTTTCCCGGCATCGATCGGATGCTGGCGCCGCTCGGTGCCGACGGCCTGACCCTCGTGATCGACGGCGCTGCGCGACGGGTGGCGCAGCACGAGGTGGTGGCCTTCGCCGGCGAGCAGGCCGTCGCCGCGATCTCGGTGGCGCGCCCGGGCGATGACCTGAATCTCATGGTCGCGCGCGAGGGCGGCGCGGGCGTGCTCGAGGTGCTGCCCGTCGCCGGCGCGGCAGCGATCGATGCGGAGCCGACGGGGGTCGTCTTGGTCGTCGCGCTGGATGGCGCGCTCGCATGCGGCGACACCGCGCTGCAGCGCCACGACGCCATCGCGCTGGATGCCGGAGAGTCGGTAGAGCTGAGCGGAGTCGGCGTCGTCGCCGTGGCCCGCGTGCGGTTGCGGTAGTCGCGCCGGCTGGGCGCTATCACGATTTCCGGATACAATCGCGGTATCGTTTTTTCGTAATATGACGACGTTATCCGGAAATCTTCATTAGGAGCCGCCATGACTGTACATGACACCGTGCTCCGCTCGCCTGCCGACGTGGGGCTGGTCATCCAGCAGGCACGGCTCGGGCTGGGGCTCACGCAGGTAGAGCTCGCTGCACGCCTGCAGATCTCTCAGCGATCGGTGAGCGAGATCGAGTCGGGCAAGCCGACCATCTATGCGCGCCGGATCTTCGAGCTCATGCGCGTAACAGGGGTGGAACTGCGTGCGACCTGGACCGAGGACGACGCGCCATGAAGCTCGCCGTCGAGCTGTACGGCACTGTGATCGGGTACCTTGCCGGGCACGATGCGCGCATCTTCGACTTCACGGTCGACCCCGACGCCCAAGGGCGATTCGGGAGCACGAGTCGAGTGCTGTCCGTCGGGATGCCACTGGCTCCCTCGCTTCCGCGTCAGCGCGCCGGGCGCCGGCGCAATTGGTTCGCCGAACTGCTCCCGGAAGGCGACCAGCTCGACTACCTGCTCGCACAGGGCGGCATCCGGCGCGGCGACACGATGCGCTTCCTTGCGCGCTATGGGCGCGATGTCGCCGGCGCCCTGCAGATCTGGAACATCGAGGACCCGACCGAGCCCCGCGTACCCGAACTCCGCGTCGTCGACGACGCCGGTGTACGCCGCCTGCTCGAGGATCCGATCGGTGCGCCGCTCGGCAACGCCGCCGAACTGGGACGCAGCTCGCTCGGTGGAGTGCAGCCGAAGATCGTCCTCGCGCACGGAACCCACGGTTGGGCGCAGGCTCTCGGCGGCGAGCCGTCGACCCATATCCTCAAACCATGGCTTGAACGGCATCCGACCGTCATCTACGACGAGGAGTACGGCAACCGCCTCGCGCGCCGGATCGGTCTTGCGCAGTTCGATACCCACATCGAGACGTTTGCCGGACTGCCGGCGCTCGTCATCGAACGCTTCGACCGCGTCGACGGCCGCCGAGTGCACCAGGAGGATTTCAACCAGGTGCTCGGTGCGAGCGGAAATCAGAAGTATCAGGAGGTCGGTGGCGTTGTCAGCCTCGCGCGGGTGGCCGATGCGTTGTCGAGGTACGCCCCCGCCGACGACCTGCGACGCCTGGCCAGGATGACCGCGCTATCTGTCACGATCGGCAACCTGGACATGCATACGAAGAACGTCGGGCTGCTGCATCCCGCCGACGGCACGGTGCAGCTGACCCCGGCGTACGACCAGGTTCCCCTCGCGCACGCTCCCACCGCCGACGGGCGCATGGCTCTGGCGATCAACGGCACCTACCGACACGCGGACATCACTCGCGACGATCTCATCGCCGAAATCGGCAGTTGGGGCATTCGACGTGCTGCCGCTGTCGTCGCCGACACCCTCGAGGAACTGACCGACGCTCTCAGCGCCGAAACACCGCTCGACGGTGCGCACCCAGCGCTACAGGAGTCGGTGCGGGCATTCACCTCCCGGCTGCAGCGCGGCTGACCGCCGCGGCACGGGTCACGCGGCGGTCGACCTCGCTCAGGCGCGCCGGCGGCGGTAGGTGCGCACCGCGAACACATAGGCGACGACGAGCACCCCGACGCACCAGGCGAGCGCGATCCAGATGTCGGCGCCCACCGGCTGCTGGGCGAACAGGTCGCGGATCGTGTTCACGATCGAGGTCGTCGGCTGGTGCTCCGCGAACCACCGCACGGGACCCGGCATCGACTCGGTCGGCACGAAGGCCGAACTGACGAACGGCAGGAAGATCAGCGGGTAGGCGAAGGCGCCTGCGCCGTCGACCGTCTTCGCCGTGAGTCCCGGGATCACCGCGAGCCAGGTGAGGGTGAGGGTGACCAGGGCGAGCATTCCGGCCACCCCCAGCCAGGCCAGCGCGCTCGCACCCGTGCGGAAACCCATCAGCAGTGCGACTCCCACGATGACGGTCAGCGACACCAGATTGGCCACGAGCGACGTGATCACGTGCGCCCACAGCGCCGACGACCGCGCGATGGGCATCGACTGGAACCGCTCGAAGATGCCGGTCGTGCGATCGGCGAACAGCCGCACGGCGGTGTAGGCGATGCCCGAGGCGATCGTGATGAGCAGGATGCCGGGCAGCATGTAGTCCACGTACGAGGCGGTGCCGGTGTGGATGGCGCCGCCGAAGACGTAGACGAACATCAGCATGAGCGCCACCGGCGTGATCAGCGTCGTGATGATGGTGTCGGGGCTGCGCAGGATGTGTCGCAGCGAGCGCGCGCTGAGAGTGGCGGTGTCGCTGATCGCGTGCGTGGTCATGTCAGGCTCCTTCGGATTCGCGGCCGGCATCGGCACCGGCAGTCGGGTTCGAGCTCGCGCTCGTCGTCGGCGCGCCGACGACGGCGAGGAAGATCTGCTCGAGCGTCGGCTGCTTCTCGACGTATTCGACGGTGGCGGGCGGCAGCAGCGCCTTCAGCTCGGCGAGCGTGCCGTCGACGATTATGCGGCCCTCGTGCAGGATCGCGATGCGGTCGGCCAGCTGCTCGGCCTCGTCGAGGTACTGCGTGGTCAGCAGCACCGTCGTGCCGCCCTTGACCAGCTCTCGCACGGTCTGCCACACCTCGAGGCGACCCTGCGGGTCGAGTCCGGTCGTGGGCTCGTCGAGGAAGACGACGGCCGGGTCGCCGATCAGACTCATCGCGATGTCGAGCCGGCGGCGCATGCCGCCGGAGTAGGTCGCGACGCGGCGGGTGGCGGCATCCTGCAATCCGAAGCGCGCCAGCAGGTCGTCGGCGACCGCCCCCGGCACACGCACGTGGCGCAGTCGCGCGACGAGCACGAGGTTCTCCCGGCCGGTGAGCACCTCGTCGACCGCGGCGAACTGACCCGTGAGACTGATCGCGGCGCGCACCTCGGCCGGGGCGCCCGCGACGTCGAATCCGGCGACGACCGCCGACCCGCTGTCGGCTGCGAGCAGAGTGCTGAGGATGTTGACCGTGGTGGTCTTGCCCGCGCCGTTGGAGCCGAGCAGTGCGAAGATGCTGCCGCGCGCCACCTCGAAATCGACTCCGCGCAGCACCTCCAGGTTCTTGTACGACTTTGCGAGCCCGCGCACCCGGATGGCGGGGGCCTCGGTGGTGATGGTCATTGCTGTTCTCCTTTCCTGTTCGTGCATGGACACGGGCGTGCCGTGCCCGTGCGGGAGCGCTGAAGGCACGCCGAGGACACGTGCGGCCTCGGGGCCTGAAGCGGTGCGCGCGCGACGCGCGGGGTGGGTGGGTGGTGCTGCGGGGATCAGCCGGCCGCGGCTCCGCGGCGGATCGTGATGTCACCGGCCGACGTGCGCGCGTACACCTCGAGCACGTCGGCGGCTTCGTCGCCCTGCGCGGCGGGTGCGGCGCCGGGGGTGAGCAGGTTGCGCACGAGGCCCTGCTGCGAGCTGACGTCGAGCCAGGCGGCGGTGCCCTCGCGGATGCCGACCTCGAGTGCGCCGTAGCTGCTCTCCAGGCGCAGGGCGCCGCGCACGGCATCGCGCACGCGCACGCTGCCATACGCGGTCTTGGCCGCCACCGGGCCGAGCGCCGTGTCGACGTCGACGTCGCCGTAGGAGGTGCGCACCGTCAGCGCGCCGCCCATAACGCCGATCGTGATGGAGCCGTAGGTGCTGGTGACGCTGGTGTCGCCGCCCGTCTGGGCGAGCCGGGCACCGCCGCCATGCAACGTGCTGCTGCCCCGCACCGCGTCTGCCGAGATCTCGCCGTAGCCGGTGCGGAGCGTGGCATCCTGCACGTCGTCGACGCGCACATCGCCGTAGGAGGTCTCGAGCGTAGGCGCAGGCGCCACCTCGCCGACCAGCGCGATCGACCCGTAGCCGGTCTTCACGGTGAGGCGAGAGGCTTCGGGGATGCGCACCAGCACCTCGACGAGGCCCTTCTGCCCGACCAGCCAGCGGCCGAAGCCGGCCTGCTGTGCGATGCTCAGCCGTTCGCCGACGAAGTCGACGGTGGTGCGTTCGAGCGCCCGCAGGTCGGTGGCCTTGTCCGCTGTCGCGGCGCGCACCTCCACCTCGATGTCGTCGCGTGCGGTCGCCTCGATCGTGACCGATCCGCCGAACAGGGCGATGTCTGCGTCGATGGGGCCGACGGCGGGGAAGTTCTTCGTGATCATGGTGACGCTCCTCCTTATGGGGCTAGCGGACCCAGCCGCTGAATCGGTCGCCCGTGACGGCGATGCTCACCGTTTCGGCCGGGCGATGCTGGCCTGCCAGTGCGGCGCTCACGGCGCGCACCAGCCACGAGTTCACCGAGAGGCCCTCGCGCGCCGCGGCCGTCTCGACCTGCAGTTTGAGACTCTCGGGCAGCCGCAGGGTGGTGCGCGAGGTGGTGCCCTCATCGCCCTCCGCCTCGACCGCCGGTGCGACTGCGATCGCCACCGGCACCGGGGCCGCGTCGGGCAGCGGAGGCGCCATGACCACGAACTCGGGCGCACCACCACGCAGCCGCACGTCGACCGAGCCGGGCGCGAGTGCCGTGGTGATCTCGGCCGCGGCATCGGAGAGCGCCTCGAGCAGCGCGAGCCGCAGTGACGAGTCGAGCGCCGGCACGAGCCGGTCGGCCAGTGCGCGGGCCTCATCTCCGCCGGCGTCGGCGGTGCGCGACAGTTGACGCTGCAGTGTGTCGATGTAGCGATCGAGTTCCATGACACCAGGATGACACCATCATGGTGTCATGTCAACATCCATGTTGTCAGAATGGTGTCATCGTGATGTCACACGTTTCGCAGTCGCCTGGAGCCGCGACTGCCGACAAGTCACCTGCTCATCGGCGCGACGGCCTGCGACGGCCTGGCTACGCGAACCGGAACACCGGCGGCAGCACCGCGAGCAGCACCACTGCCCAGGCGAGATACACGGGCACGAAGCCGGTCTGCCAGCGCTCCACCGCGGCGAAGCGGGCGCGGCCGAGCACGAACCGGGCATGCAGCCAGCCCGCTCCGACGAGGTTCACCAGCAGGATGAGGTTGAGCCCGAGCGAGGCGAGCTTGTTGGCGCTCGCCCCGAACTGGCCGATCCGGCCCACCATGGCGACGAGCACCAGGAGGTCGACCGCCAGCGCGGCGACGATCAGCAGCAGCTGCATCCGCTCGAACCAGCCCGGCGCCGCGTCGCGGTCGCGCGCCGACAGCGCGTAGAGCAGCAACCCGACCACGACCACGAGCACCAGATCGAAGATGATGAGCAGGTCGCGCTGCGTGTCGACGAGTCCCCCGTGGGCGACGCCGACCACCACGAACACCACCAGCAGCAGAGTGAACAGCGGGGTGAAGAGCATGGTCAGCACGGGGGCGATGTTCTCGACCACTTGCTGCTTGGCCTCGACGAGCCAGGCGGCCACCAGCACGGCGCCCGCGGCACCGCACGGCACCACCCACTGCTGCAGCACGGGCGCCGCGTCGATGCCGATGGCGGCGAACACGCCGAGGCCGAGTGCCACCAGCACTGCGCCGCCGAGGGCGATGAGGGCGTAGTAGACCACCCACTCGCCGGTGAAGCGGACGACATCCATCCGGGCACGATGCGAACGCCAGTCGCCGCGCGCGTACGCGAACGCGGCCACCAGCCACAGCACCACCGCCGCGCCGAGCATCGCGAGCAGCTGCGTGTCGGCGCGCGCCTGGAAGGGGTACACGTTCAACAGCACGGCGACGACGCCCACCGTGGCGGCGGCGATGATCACCGTGGCCGGCCTGGCCCGGCGGGCGAGCAGAAAGTAGAGCGCGAGAAACGGCAGCACCAGCAGCGGCAGGTTGCGCAGGTAGCCGCCGTCGGCGAGCGAGGCGCCGAGCAGTGCGGGCAGCTTCACCGCGACCGCTGCCCCGAGCCCGCACGACAGGGCTACCGCGAGCGAGCCGCCGGGCGCGGGCCGGGCTCCGAGCACGAGCTGCTTCCACAGCCGGTCGGAGTGCTCGCGGGCATACTCGTGGGAGAGGTCGTCGATCGCGCCGAGCCGACCCACCGCGACCAGCAGCGCCTCGTCGCCGGTCAGCCCGGATGCCTGCAGCCGCTCGAGCTCGTCGCGCAGATGCGCCTCGAGCTCGGCGACATCCGCTTCGCTGATCGCGCGCCGCGCAGCGAGGTGCGCCCGCCACTGCGCGATGCCGGCCTCGACGTCCACGTCACGCCCCCGCGACCGCTGCCTCGGCGTGCGGCGGCCATACGCGGTGCAGCGCGTCGCTGACCGCCGCCCACTGCCGACGATGCTCGGCGAACGCGGCGGCACCCGATGCGCTCAGCCGATACTGCTTGCGTGGGCGCCCGCTCGGGGAGTCGGCCCAGTGCGACTCGATCTGACCGAGCCGCTCGAGCCGGTGCAGCAGCGGGTAGAGCATGCCGTCACTGAAGCGGAACTGCCCGCCCGACAGCTCGGCCACGCGCTGCAGGATGGCGTAGCCGTAGGACTCGCCCTCGGCGAGGATACCCAGCACAAGCGGCGCCGCCGCGGCCGCCACGAGGTCTTTGCCGATTCGCATGCTCGGAGCGTATACCTTGAAGTACTAGATATCTAGAGGTGCGGGGTGTGCGGGACGACGCTACGGCGAGGAGCACGTCGAGGTCTTCCGGACGGTGAGTGTAGGAACTTCCATCATCGGAAGACCTCGACCCTCAACCGACCACCGACGCGCCCAGCCAACTACTCCCTCGATTGCGAAGAGCCGACAACCGTCCGTTCCAAGCCGTCGCCCCGGAACTCGCGAGAACGACTTGACTTCTTCATTGAGAGTCGAGCGCTTTCCTGACAGTCCCGTCCAGACGACTTCAGTCGTCGCTTTCCGTAGCGGTGATGCGCCATGTGTCGCGTCTTTCGAGGATGAATCGGGTGATGATCAGACGTGAGTAGTCCACAAAAGTCTTCTCACCCTTCGCGGTTACCGTAACTGCGGTGGCGTCTAGCGTGACCTGGACGACAGCCTGAACGTCGCTGCACTCAAGTACTCTCGTCTCGACAATCTTGACCGCACCGTGTTGCTTCACCCCGCCTCTGAGATACCAGCGTTGATCGTCATCAAGGACGCTGCGCATCTCCCTCGTTGCGGACTCCCGCAACGAAGTGGGTACTGGATCCGCGTATCCGCTCCGCGCCCACGCGTCATAGTTTGTGACGAACCGTTTGACGACCTCTGCCGGTCCATCTGGGGACGAGTAAGGCGAAGAGCAACCCCCCAGCAGGGCAACGGCAAACAGTAGCGGGGGCACCGCCAATCGACGTGATGTCATCCGACGACTGACAATGCTCCGCCAAGAACCGGGCCAATGGCTCTGCATGGCGGTGTTAGCCGCAGTCAATGTTGCCGGTGGCAGGTGAGTAGGTCGGCGTCTGGGTGTCGGCGATCCCGACCATGTCGAAGCTTGTCCATGAGCGGAACGGAGCCTTAGCAGTTCCGTTACACGCATACCTCGCCGTCACACGGTTCGAGCTCGGCAGGCCCATCGAAGGCTCAGACGGGAGGCGCTTCTTACCCTGCGTTCCGACAGCCTGGAACAGGCCGATGGGATTCTTCCGGTCGATCTGAGTAGTTACGTCAGCGAGCGTCGCAGAGCAATTGCCCTTGTTCCAAGCGCCGTGCGACTGCGCCGCCCGCGGCGCCGACGGGGTGCTTGTGGAAATGTGAACGTAGTCGACGATGCCGAACGCCGTGCAGATGCCGGCCGCTGTGAGAGTGTTGGTTCCTGTCGGACTCTTCTCGGGCATGACCCCCGACGGCCCGGTGAAGATCTGAACATTCTCCGGCGAAGGAGGCGCGGGCGGGGTCGCTGATGCGTGGGCGGCGGTCGGCATCGCGATGGCCATCACTGCCGCGAAAACGCCGACGGGTAGTGCGCGTTTCATGACTCTCTTTCCTGTTGAGCGCCGCGGCGATAGCGATGGCACCTGAGACACCCTCCGCTCGCCGCGGCGATTGCAATCTATGCCTCAAGCTCTCGAAAACTCCTGCAAGTGTAGTTTGCTCGCATTGTCGACGTCGATCGGGGAGTCCGCAGCGAGCAATGGTCGGTCTGGGATGCCCAGCACGAGCGGCGCCGCCGCGGCCGCCACGAGGTCTTTGCCGATCCGCATGCTCGCATGCGTATACCTTGAGGTGCTAGATATCTAGAGGTGCGGGGTGTTGGTGCGACGGAAGGTGAGGTCGGCGGCACGCGCCCTCAGCCGCTGATCCCGATCCGCGATCGCGAGGGCTACAGTCGAGCGCGTGAACTCCACGCACACCGCGGCGCGGAATGCCGGTGTCAACACGATTCCGGGGCTGCTGTGGGTCGCACAGCTGACCGTCGCCGTCGTGGCGGTGATCCTGGTGCGCTTCCGGGCGATCAGCATCCCGCACTGCGGCGAACGCTGCGACTTCGCGCTGCTGAGCACGGTCGGAGACGTGTTCCTCTGGGTCTGCGTCGGGCTGGTCGTGGCATCCGGGGTGCTCACGTTCGCCTTTCGCGGGCGGCGTTGGGCGCGCGCGATCCCCGCGGCGGGACTCTTGGCGACGATGATCGCGTGGCTCATCGCGAACCGCATCAGCGACGCGGCGCTTCTGTTTTCGTGAGCCGCGACCGGGTCAGCCGATGGTGACGCCGAACAGCGTGCCGACCAGGAACGTGGCGCCGAGCGCGAGCGTGCCGCCGATCAGGGTGCGCACGACGGCACGCGTGCGGTTCGATCCGCCGATCCAGGCGGCGACGTAGCCTGTGACGGCGAGCGCGATCAGGGTGGCGACGAAGGTGAAGGCGATCCGCGCCGGGTGCGGCACGAGCACGATCGTCAGCAGCGGCAGGATGGCGCCGATCGTGAACGCGATCGCCGAGGCGAGGGCCGCGTGCCACGGGCTGACCACATCGTCCTGGTCGATGCCGAGCTCGATGGCGAGGTGCGCCTTCAGCGCGTCCTTCGCGGTGAGCTCTTCGGCCACCCGAGTGGCGGTGTCGCGGGTGAGGCCCTGCGCCTCGTAGAGGCCGACCAGCTCGGCGAGTTCGCCCTCGGGGTCGTCGGCCAGCTCGCGCTTCTCCTTCTCGATCAGGGCGTGCTCGCTGTCGCGCTGGCTCGAGACCGAGACGTACTCGCCGAGCGCCATCGAGATCGCGCCACCCACCAGGGCCGCAGCACCGGCGAGCAGCACGGCGGGCACGGCCGACGTCGCTCCGGCCACGCCGACGACGACCGCCGCGACCGACACGATGCCGTCGTTCGCGCCGAGCACCCCGGCGCGCAGCCAGTTGAGTCGCTGCGCGAGTCCGGGCAGGTGCGGCTCGTCGCGGTGCATCAGAGGAGTGGAGTTTGCGAACACGAGTGCCACGGTAGGCGTTTGTCACGGCCGCCGCCACGAAGGACAGGCGATGCTTACCGGGCGTTGTCGCCTGTCGGTGCGAGTCCGCCGGGTGGCGCCGCGGATGCCGACGTCAGCGGCGCAGCGCCGCCTGCGCCCAGCGCTCGGTGATGCGGTAGGCCTCGGCGCGAGGGGCGCGGGCCGACAGGAACACGTCGTGGATCGCGCCGTCAATCCGGGCGATGGTGACGAGTCGTCCGATGCGGGTGGCCGCGCGGGCGATGTCATCCACCACCAGCACCGAGTCGGTGCCGGTCATCGCCGGCGACCACGTCATCGCCGGCGACGAACGGGCCGACAGCAGCACGAGCGCGGGGCATGCGACCTCCACTCCTGCGGACACGCTATGGTGACCCTCGAGCACGGCGGCGAGCCATCCGGGATGCGTGCGGAAGCCGCGCTCGGGCCGCCATTCGGTGCCGAATGTCGGCAGGCTGTCGAGCTCGCGCTGCGCGCGCGTGTAGAAGCCGAGGTCCACGGCGGGGTGGCTGCCGTGCGGGTCGAGATGTGCGCGCGCATCGACGATCGGCGCGAGCGCCCGGCGGCCGAGCGAGCCGAGCTGGAACTCGAGCCACGGACTGTTGAGCACGAGCGCGGATGCCCGGCCGGGATGCCTCGCCGCCCACAGGGTGAGCGTGAGGCCGCCCGTCGAGTGTCCGAGCAGCAGCAGCCGGCGGCGGTGCGGCGCCTCGACCTCGCTGCCGCCCATCGCCTCGAGCGCGGCGGCGATGTCGGCGTCGTAGTCGTCGAGATGCGACACATAGCCGGGACGCTGGCCGTCGCGCAGGCTGCGGCCGTATTTGCGCAGATCGAGCGCGTAGAACCGGGCGCCCAGCCGAGTGAACGACCGCGCGAGCTCGGTCTGGAAGAAGAAGTCCGACCAGCCGTGCACATACAGCACGTTGACGTCGTGCAGCGGTTTCGCGGCTGCCGCGACCGGATTCGGGATGCTGCGCACCAGGGTGGCGACGATCGGTCCCTCTTCGTCCTCCCCGAGCTGCAGGGTGAGCTGCTCGAACGGCTCACCGAGGAGGTCGGGGATCCAGCGGTCGGCCATGTGGTCAAGCGTAGGTGGGGTGGGTCGGGGTGTGCGGGGTGGTGCTGCGGCTGCTCCTGCACAGGCCGCGACCGCCGGTCGGCTTTCCACAGATACCCGTCTTTGTGTTCGAGTGTCAGAGGTGCGTGACAGAGTCGAGTAATGGACATTCTGGCGGCGTTGCACAGGCGGATCGACCGCTTGTCGGCGTTCGCCGGGCTGGACTGCAACCTGCACGAGCTTCCCACGCGCGCCGGCGGGCTCACCGACGAGTCGGTGCTCGCCGCGCTGCGCGAATTGGCCGCCTTGGCCAACGACGCCGCGAGGATGCAGGCGGTGCTCGTCGGCGTCGCCGCACAGCGATCGCAGCGCGAGCGCGGCCATTCGGGGCTCGCCGCCACGCAGGGGCACAGCTCGCCCACCTCGTTGGTGCAGTCGATCACCGGCGGCACGCGCGCCGACGCCGCGCGGCAGGTGCGCATCGGGCGATCGTTGATCGACGACGTCGGTGCAGGCGACAGCTCCGCCGAGTCGTCTGACGCGGTCGACGCCGTGCCTGCGTGGGATGCACCGCTGCGCGATGCGCTGCTCGCCGGCCGGCTCACCCCGGCGCAGCACGACGCCATTCGCACCGGGCTGGGTGAACCGAGCGTCGACGGTGTCGACGATCGCACGGCGGCACTGGCATGGTCGGCCGCCGCCGAACAGCTCGTCGGCGAGGCATCCGGCTGCACGGTCGAGGAGCTGGCGGCGCGTGTCCGCACCGTGCGAGATGTGCTCGATCCCGACGGCGCGCAGCGCCGCTTCGACGATCGCTACGAGAAGCGCTCGCTGCGCATGTGGGTCGACGCCCACGGCCAGCACCACGCCCGCATCGACTTCGACGACGAGATGGCACTGTGGGTGCGTCAGGTCGTCACGACGGCGCTACGCCCGCGGCGCGGTGGCCCGAGGTTCATGACCGACGCCGAGCGGGCACAGGTCGACGCGCTGGTGGGCGATGTGCGCTCGAACGAGCAGCTCGAGTACGACCTGGTCATGGATGTGCTGCGGGCCGGCGCGGTGGCGGCGGCGTCCGACGTGTTCGGCGCCCGCCAGCCGGGCGTGCGGATGGTCGTCGTGAAGGATGCGGTCGGCCCGCGCGATGCGCTCGGCCGGTTGCTGGCCGTCGCGCACGCCGAGGACGGTGGAACGCCTCTTCCCGGCGCGGTGCTCGATCGTGCGCTCTGCGGCACCGGCGCCGTCGAGGTGACCGTCGACAGTTGCGGCAACCCGCTCGACGTGGGCCGCGAGCAGCGCCTGTTCACGCCGCGTCAGCGCATCGCTCTCACCGTGCGCGACGGCGGATGCCGCTGGCCCGGGTGCGGACAGCCGGCGTCGTACTGCGAAGCCCACCACATCGACCACTACAGCGCAGACCTCGGACGCACCGATATCGACCGCGGAGTGCTGCTCTGTCGCTTCCACCACCTGCTGCTGCACAATCGCGGCTTCAGAGTCACCCGACGCGAGCGCGGCGAGTTCATGCTCCAACCGCCCGGTGCACTGTCAGGTGATGTGGCCGGCCACGGGTCGGCGACCCCGATGCCTGCGAAGGCACCATGGCGTTGGGCGTGGGATCCGCCACCGACGCGCGGCGGCTGGCGTCACGCCGCGGCGTGAGCGTCCCGGTGCCGGTGCCCGCGCCGATGTCCGTGCCCGTGCCGATGCTGGCACTGGCGGCGCGATCTCAGGTCTTCACCGTGAACGGCTGAGCGCGGTGTAGAGACATCCAGGGCCAATCGCGGCCCGATGATCGCTCACGACGCGACGAAGCCTATGCGTCCAGCGTATGCAGCGCCAGCAACGTCACCACTTCGACGGTTCACCCTCGGACACGTCGAGGTTGAACCAGACCCGTCCGGGAGGCACAGGGCTCTGCAGTCAGGTGCCGTCGGGGCGGCGCGCGGAGCACGGCGGTTCCAGCGTGGAATCGCTATCGAGCAGCCACGCGATGGCATCCACCGTCGCAGGCTACTGCTCCGCGCGCGCGGCGCCCGTCCCCTCGTCGCGGGGAGCCTCGAGCGCCTGGTCGCGCGAGATGTGCACCATCTCGTCGCGGGGCACCACCTTCACGCGGGCGCGCCCGGATGCCTCGCCGAGCGCGATCTCGTGGGCGTCGAGCCGGTGCCAGCCGTCGAGGTCGGTCCACTCGACGCCGCGCTCGGCCAGCAGCCGTACGATCGCCTCGGGCGACGGATCGGCCGGCTGCCACCACGAGCCCTGATCGCGCACCAGGTGACGCACGGTCTCCATGGCATCCGACTTGGTGTGACCGATCAGGCCTACCGGCCCGCGCTTGATCCAGCCGGTCGCGTACACGCCGGGCACCCGCTCGTTCGACCGCGCCTGCAGCACCTGCCCCTCGTGGTTGGGGATCACCCCATGGCGCTTGTCGAACGGCACCCCGGGCAGCGGCGAGCCGAAGTACCCGACCGCGCGGTAGACCGCCTGCACCGGCACCTCACGCAACTCCCCCGTGCCGACCACACCGCCCTGCCCGTCGGGCCGGGTGCGCTCGTAGACGAGCGCGGTCACCCGCCCGGAGTCGTCGACCCGCACCTCGACCGGCTTGGCATAGAAGTGCAGGTGCAGCCGCCGCGACGCCGGGGCGTCGGTCCCGGTCGCTGCGGCGCGCCACGACTGCAGAATGCGGTCGATCACCATCACCTGCTTGTTGCCGGCGATCGCCGCGTGCGACGCCTCGTCGTAGTCGAAGTCCTCGTCGTAGAGCACCATGTCGACGTCGCGCAGTTCGCCCAACTCGCGCAGCTCCAGCGGGGTGAACTTCACCTGCACCGGCCCACGGCGGCCGAACACGTGCACATCGGTCACGCGGCTGGCGGCAAGCCCCGCGTGCACATTGTCGGGGATCTCGGTGGGTGCCAGATCCTCGGCATGCTTGGCGAGCACGCGCGCGACATCCAGCGCCACGTTGCCGTTGCCGATCACCGCGACGGATGCCGCATCCAACGGCCACTCCCGCGGCACATCGGGGTGGCCGTCGTACCAGCTGACGAAGTCGGCCGCGCCGTACGAACCGGCCGCGTCGATGCCGGGGATCGCCAGCTCGGTGTCGCGCACCGCGCCGGTGGCGAAGATCACCGCGTGATAGTGCCGTTTGAGGTCGTCGAGCGTGAGGTCGTCGCCGAAGCTCACGTTGCCGAAGATGCGGATATCACCGCGGTCGAGCACATCGCGCAGCGCCGTGATGATGCCCTTGATGCGCGGATGGTCGGGCGCCACGCCGTAGC
>CAYLMS010000011.1:0-16629 GCA_964384455.1 uncultured Microbacterium sp.
AACTGGCGCGGTGAGGACGTCGTGCACTGGCTGCTGCGCGATGCGGCCTCGTGGGACGTGTATCTGTGCGGCCCGCCGCCGTGGATGGCGAGCCTGCGGGCCGATCTGCGCGACGCGGGAGTGCCCGCCGACCGCATCCATTCCGAAGCGTTCACCGTCTGAGACCGGGAGCACAGATGAAGAAGATCGTGTACGCGGTGCTGGCCACCCTGAGCGGACTGGTGCTGCTGTTCAGCTACAAGACCTCGCTCGGCGCGAGCATCCCGATCGCCGCAGCGGCGACAGGCACGAGAACTGCCGGCAGCACTGCCGGCAGCAGCGGCACGAGCAGCGGCAGTACGAGCGGCTCGACCGGCACAGGCAGCACGAGCTCGTCATCGAGCCGTTCGAGTGGACTGCGGGATGGCACCTTCACGGGAACGACCGCGCAGACCCGCTACGGCGCTGTGCAGGTGGTCGTCACCGTCGCGGGCGGGCGGGTCTCTCAGGTGCAGGTTCCGCAGTACCCCTCCGACAACGGCCGTGATCAGCAGATCAGCTCCTACGCGCTGCCGCAGCTGGTGAACGAGACCATCGCGGCCCAGTCCGCCCAGATCGACATGATCTCGGGCGCCACCTACACCTCCACCGGCTACCAGCAGTCGCTGCAGAGCGCGCTCGATCAGGCGAAGGCGTGAGCGCGGTGGCGACCGCCCCCGTGCGGCACGTGCGCATCGCCGCGATCATGGGAACGGTGTTCAGCATCCACCTGATCGTCGAGGGTGGGATGCCGGTCGCCGGCGAGGCGGCCGCCGAGGCGTGCTTCGCGCAGCTGCGCGAACTCGACCGGGTGTTCTCGCCGTTCCGCGCCGACTCCGACATCTCGCGCCTGCGCCGCGGCGAGCTCGCGGCGCAGCGCGCCGACCCGCGAGTCGACGACGTGCGCCGCGCGTGCGCGCGGCTGCTGGAGCAGACCGCCGGTCGCTTCGACGCCTGGCGAGATGGCTGGTTCGACCCGACCGGCTACGTCAAGGGCTGGGCGGCCGAGCGCGCGGCCCGCGCGCACCTGGCCCCACTGCTCTGTGTCGACGGCACGGTGGCGGTGGGCCTGAATGCGGGCGGCGACCTGCAGGTGTTCACCGCACCGGATGCCGACTGGTCGTGGTCGATCGGCATCGCCGACCCGCACCGACCCGGGGCGGTGCTGGCCACCGTCGCGCTGCGCGACGGCGCTGTGGCCACGTCGGGCACGGCCGAGCGCGGTGCGCACATCGTCGATCCGCACACCGGGCGGGCGGCGATCGCCGTCGCGTCGGCCACGACGATCGCCGACTCGCTGACCGACGCCGACGTGTGGGCCACGGTCGCCGTCGCTGCCGGCGCCGACGACCTGGACTGGGTGGCGGTGGCCCCGATCCGCAGCGCCTTGCTGGTCGATCGGGCCGGCGCCGTGCGCCGGTGGGCGGGCGGGATCGAGGTCGTCGAGGTATCCGCCGTTGAGAACGGGCGGAGGGTAACAATTCCGCCACCACCGCTGAAGCTCTATCGGACGTTGCCGTAGATCCAGGCGGTATTCGTCGGGGTGAGGCGGTAGCGAAGCGTGATCTGGTCGTCCTCGGACCACACGCCGCTGATCGGATTCTGCCGCACGAGCACGATTGTGATCGGTTGCACCGAGTTGTCGGTCGCGGATCCACTGGTTAGCGAGCTGCGGGGGATGACCACCTCGATCCGTCCGGTTGTCGGGTCCCATTGTGGCGCAATGACTGAGCTGATCGATGAGTCCGCGGTCCAGCTTCCACCGCTCAGGTGGAAGTGCGCGTAGTTCGTTGAGTCCGACCAACGGCCGACCATGTACGCCGCGGGGCGGGGCAGGGTGGCGCCATACATCGCGGTCGTGCTGGTCGCGGTGGACGTGTTTCCTGAATAGTCGCCGGCGTAGACGTTGACGCCGAACTTCGGGGTCGTGTTGTATCCGGGGAGTGTTCCGGAGGTGTTGTCGATCCGGATGTAGATGTTGTTCGCGTCGTTCGCGACGGCGGCATTCCTGATGTCGGTGTTGGCGTCGCCGCTTGCCTCGTTCCCGATCTTCGAGACGAAGTATGGGATCGGGTTCCACTGTGGCCAGTCGCCCGTCGTCCCCGAGCTCACCGTGAGGCTGGCGTTAGATCCGGCGTCGCTAATCGGCGCGTACATCCGGGTGTCGGCCTGGCTGGTGTAGACGAGCGCTGCGAGCACGTACCAGGCGCCGGTGACCGGTTCCACCATGGTGGAGATGATCGGCTTCTGACTCACGTTGGAGACGGCTTCTCCGGGGGGCATGTAGCCGGCGGCGGTCCGGGTGACGTACCAGGTGAGCCTGTTCATGGCATCCGTGGTGTTTCCGGTGTAGACGTCGTCGATGGCCGCGTACATCGACATCTGCGGCCAGGACGGCTCGGCGGCGAGTGCTTCGTTGCCGGCCGGGCTGTACGGCGATGTGTAGTAGAAGTTGTCTCCCTGATAGCGGGCGAGCCCGTAGCTGTCGTGCGTGAGTGTGGCGATGATCTTCGACAGGTGTGACACTGCGCGGCTGCTTCCCGGGTCGACGACGCCGGAAACCATCAGCATGTCCGATGAGGAGTCGATCGTGGTGCGCCCGGTGTTGTCGGCGTTCACGGCGCGGTTGTAGTAGCCGTCGGGCGAGTTCCACATGCCGGCGGGCGAGTTCAGCGAGCTGGTCTGGAGTGCGGTGGCGATGGATCCTGCCGCGTGGCTCCAGGTATCCGCGTCGGTGGTGTCGCTCTTGCTCTGCGCGACGGCTTCCGCGGCCCACAGGCCGCTGACGTAGAGGGCCTGGGTGAAGGCGTTGTACTCCTGCGTCTCCTCCCAGATCGATGCGTCTTTCGGTCCCAGGCCATTGCTCGCGATGTTGTTCGACACGAAGTTGGCGGCCTTCTGCAGGGCGGGCCAGACGGCGTCGCGGAAGCTGTTGTCGCCGGTCTGGATCCAGTGACGGTAGGACCCGATGAGGAAGATCCCGACGCTGTCGAGTTCCGGTTCGACGAAGCTGACGTGCTGGCCTGTCCACCCGTCGTAGGTCGTTCCGAACGAGCCGTCGGCGTACTGGACACTTGCCAGCCAGCGGAAGTACTTGTCCGCCTCTGCGTGGTGTCCGGCACTGTCGAGGGCGAGGGCGGTGACCGCGGAGTCGCGGACCCAGCTCTTGTATCCATACGCGATGGGGTTTGTCGCGGCCGGCCACACCCCGAGGACGGGGCTCTGCGACTGCTTGATGGACACGAGCGATCGATCGAAGGCGGTCGAGAGTCCGGTATCGGTGAAGTTGCTGGTGGTCCGCGATCCAGCCGCCAGCCAATTCGTGTAGGCCGTGGTCGTGTTGTTCAGCCAGTAGGTGCCGGTCTGCGCCCGGGCCGTGTCCGCGGCCGCGTTCGCGTTGGCGGTGGTGTCGGCGATCGCGAGGTAGAAGGAGGCGGTCGCGTCACCGCCGGCAGGGACGTTGACCTTCTTGTTGATGGCGAGGTCCACGTTCATGGCACTGACCGAGCTGTTGTTGGACAGGGTGCCGTTGTTGTCGAAGGTGTACCAGGGGGCCACAGTGCCGCTAGTGAGCGTGGAGTTGGTGTCATCGCCGACCTGGTGGCCGTCGGCGCCGTCGAGTGCCCCGAGGACCACGTGGTACTGGCCGCTGGCGGACATGTCCGCGTCGGCTGCCGTCCGTGTCGAGTCCCAGGACGCGGCAACGTTCTGCCCGGACGATCCCGTGTTGTTCAGGTGCACCGCGTCCAGGATGTTCAGGTTGACAGCGCTCGTGCCGGCGTTGTGGAGTCGGTACTGGACGACGAGGAAGTGCTGGTTCGGGACGAACGCGTAATCCCGGCCTATGCTCACCGTCGTGGCCGACCCGTTGTAGGCGCCGTAATCGCTACGGAGGACGCCGCCGGAGTCGAGGTAGCCGGTTGCGCTACCGAAGTTGTGCACCTGGTCGTACTTGTTGCCGTTCGTCTCGTCACGGAAGAACCCGGTGTAGTCGACGATCTGGTTCACGGCCGACGCTGAGGTCGCGCCACTGGGTGAGTAGTGGAGCTCGCCGAGCCGGGGGCCGTACTGCGTGTTCGAGTCGGTCTGAGCGAGCTGGGGAGCCATCCAGATCCCCGTGGTGTCCGTCCAGTTGTTCATGTAGAGACTGCGCGCCGTCTCGCTCGACGGTTGCGTGGGCGATGTCGCGGACGCGGGTGCCGGGGCGGTTGCCACGGTGAGCGCGCTCGCGCCGACCACGGCGATCACGACCGCGGGTGCCAGTCCCTTGGCGAGTGGGTGTTTCATCGACGCCTCCCTGGGTCGACTGAGGGGTGGGACACGCAGAGTCTTGACCTGGTTGGTTACTTCTGTCAAGCAATCAATCGCGGATGCGGCAGTTTTTGGGGGCGCTGAGGCGCTCCAGGGTGCGTTCTGTGGATGATTGATTGACAAAAGTAACCAACGTCGCCAATGATGTGAGCTACCAGCCCGAGCAGCAAGGAGAAGCACGGATGCCCGAAGACGTCATGACCGACGCCGCGACCCGGATCGGAACACGCGAGCACCACCTGGGCGCCGTCTTCGAGACCGTGTTGACCCGCGGGCCGCTGTCACGACGCGACACCGCACGCATCACCGGTCTGTCCGCTGCGGCGGTGACCAAGCTCGTGAAGCCCATGCTCCGTGACGGCTACCTGGTCGAACGCGACCGCGAGGCCGGCGTTCCCGGACGCCCGCAGATCCCGCTGCAGGTGGACGCGAAGCGCCACTACGCCATCGGCATCAAGCTGATGCGCGGGCAGCTCGTCGGCGTCATCGCCGACCTGCACGCCGAGGTCCAGTCCTCGCACCGACTGACGTTCGACGATCTGACCCCCGCTGGCGCAGTCGAGGCGATCGCTTCCCTGACCGGCATGCTTCTCGCGAGCTCACCCGCCGCCGAGGACCGCCTGCTCGGCATCGGGATCGCCCTGGGCGGCCACGTCGACAGTGCCAGTGGGAACGTGATCCAGGCGCCGTTCCTGGGGTGGCACGACGTGCCCCTGAGGTCGCTGGTCTCGGAACGGCTCGGCGTCGCGGTCGCGCTCGAGAATGACGTGAACGCCCTCGCCGCGGCCGAGCAGTGGTTCGGCCCAGGGTCCGCGTATGACAGCTTCGCCGTCGTCACCCTCGGCGTCGGCGTCGGATGTGCGCTGGTCATCGACGGAAAGCTGTGGCGAGGCGTCAGCGGCTCCGCCGGCGAACTCGGCCACATGGTCGTCGCCCCCGAAGGCCCTCTCTGCCACTGCGGCAAGCGTGGCTGCCTCGAAGCGACCGTCGGCGACGAGGGACTCCTCGAGGCCATGTCCGCGCGCAGCGGTCGCCGCTTCTCCTCCATCCATCAGGTCATCGCCGCCGCGCACTCGGGCGATGTACATGCCCAGGCAGTCTTCTCCGAGGCCGGAACGTCGATGGGGCGCGCGATCGCCACCGTCCTCAACCTGCTGAACCCGCCGCTGGTGATCCTCTCCGGGGAGGGGCTCGCGGCGTCGGACCTGTTCATCGACGCGCTGCGCAGCGAACTCGCGCGCGACTCGTTCTCGACCGCAGCCCAGGACTGCACCCTCCTCGTGCGCCCGCTGCCCGACGAGACCTGGGCACGTGGCGCCGCCGCCAACATGCTCCGGCAGGGCGTGCTGCGCTCCCTCAGCCGCCTCTCGGAATCGTTGGCCGACTAACCAGGCAGTAACCCCCGGCCACCCAGGCGACCCACCCGAGTCCGCCAGAACCTCACCATCCTGCATCAACACCGAAACCCTGGACTCCCGCCCAGGGGCACCACTCAAAGGAGAGTCACACATGGCACGCCACATTCCCGCACTGATCGCCGCCGCAGCGGCAGCGGCCCTCACGCTGACCGGATGCACCTCCGGCGGCGGCGGCTCGCCGACCACCCCGCCCGCTAGTGTCACCCTCACGTTCTGGGGGACGTACGGCAACGGCGGCAACTCGGCGCAGACCGACATGCTGACCAAGACCGTCATCCCGGCGTTCGAGAAGTCGAACCCTGGCATCAAGGTCAACTACGTGGACATGCCCTACGACTCGTTGCAGCAGAAGCTCACCACCGGCGCGGCGGCAGGCGATCTGCCCGACCTGATTCGCTCCGACATTGGCTGGGTGCCGAAGTTCGGCTCGCTCAAGGTCTTCGCGGCGCTGGACAAGAGCATGGCCGACTTCAAGAAGCTCGCCGCTGACACCTACCCGGGAAGCCTCGCCAGCAACAGGTTCGGGTCGCACTACTACGGCCTTCCGCTTGACACCAACACGCGCGTGCTGATCTCGAACTCCGATGCGCTGAGCAAGGCCGGTATCACGGCCCCGCCCGCGACATTCGACGAACTGAAGGCGGATGCCCCCGCACTGACGAAGGCCGGCGTCGCGGTCTTCGCGGACAGTGGGCTCCAGGGTTGGAACGTGTACCCGTGGATCTGGTCCGGAGGCGGGGAGGTCACCAACGCTGATCAGACCAAGGCCACTGGGTATCTGAACGGCCCGAAGAGCGTGGCTGCGGTGCAGATGCTGGTCGATCTGTACAAGGCGGGCGCCATCCCGAATCTCATCACTGGGAACAAGGGCGCGACCTCGACACAGGACGGGCTGCCGAAGGGCGCTTACGCGTCAATCCTGGATGGCCCTTGGATGCAGGCCATCTGGCAGGGTCAGTATCCGGACTTCAAGCCCGTCTACAGCCCGGTGCCCAAGGGCGACGGAGGATCGATCTCGGTGGTCGGTGGCGAGAGCATCGTGATGACCACGGTCTCCAAGAACCAGGCAGCCGCCGAGAAGTTCATCGCGTTCACCCAGACGGCGGACTTCCAGATCAACATGGCGAAGACTGGCCAGATGTCGGTCGTAAAGTCCCTGAACGCGCAGGAAGCGGCCGCGGTCCCCGCATTCGCGCCGTTCATCAAGCAGCTCGCCACCGCGAAGCCCCGCCCGTCGGTTCCGCAGGCCCCTGCGATCGACACGGTGCTGCAGGATGAACTCACCAAGGCGTTCCAGGGCAGCGAGACGGTGCAGCAGGCGCTTGACAACGCCGCCGCGGCCATCGACCCGCTGCTGACGAAGTCCAACTGAGTCAACGGCGACCGACCCGACAGCAAAGGACACCCGATGATCGACACGGACACGTCGACACCGGCATCCCTGCGCCGTCGGGTCGGTCGCGCCTCGGCTGCCACGATGGTCAACCCGCCAGCTCATCGGCGGCGCCGATTCTCGGCGACGCCATACGTGTTCCTCGCCCCCGGGATGGCGATGTTCGCGCTGCTGATCCTCTATCCGATGGTGCGGGCGTTCCAGATGAGCCTGTACGACTGGAACGTCGTCGCCGGGTCGGTCAGCACCTTCATCGGGCTCGACAACTACGTGCGGGCGTTCCACGACCCGCTCTTCTGGGTGAGCGTGCAGAACAGCGGACTCTACATGCTGCTCACGGTGCCGCCGCAGATCATCCTCGGGCTGCTGGTCGCGATCCTGCTCAACCGACGAGCCCCGGCACGAGGCCTGTACCGGGTGCTGTTCTACCTGCCCGTCGTCACCAGCTGGGTCGTGGTGTCACTGCTGTTCCAATACCTGTTCGCCGACAAGGGCCTCGTCAACTGGATCCTCACCGACGTCATACACATCACGAACCAGAACATCTCCTGGCTGTCGAACCGCTGGACGGCGATGATCGCGATCTCCGCTCTCGGCGTATGGAAGGGCGTCGGATGGTCGATGATGATCTTCCTCGCCGCACTCCAGGGCGTCTCCAAAGACCTTCTCGAGGCCGCGGAACTCGACGGCGCGGGCCGCTGGAACACCTTCCGTGCCGCCATCATGCCGGCCATCCGGCCCGCCCTGCTCTTCGTCACGGTGATGCTCGTCATCGGCGGCCTCAACGTGTTCGTCTCCGTCCTCCTGATGACCGGGGGAGGTCCGGCCGACTCCACCCAGGTGCTCCTCACCTACATGTACAAACAGGCGTTCTCCAACCTCGACTTCGGCTACGGATCCGCGATCGCCGTCCTCCTCACCATCGGAGTGTTCATCCTGTCCACCATCCAACTGAGGGTGTTCCGCACGGAAGACGGGGACCTCGCATGACCACCGCTACCCGAAACATCGGGGCCAGCCGCACCCTCCGCGGAGGAATCGGCTACTACATCGTCCTGACACTCGGCGCGGCTGTGATGATCCTGCCGTTCCTCTACATGCTGTCGACCTCGTTCAAGAGCCAGGTCTACGTGCTGACCTTCCCCCCGCAGTTCATCCCGCACCCAGCGACCGCGGAGAACTACCAGAAGGTCTGGTCGAGCCAGGGCTTCAGCCTCTACTTCATGAACTCGCTGATCGTCGCCGTGGCGAGCACCATCCTGTCGCTGGTGCTGAGCTCGATGATGGCCTACGCGTTCGCGCGGTTCCGGTTCCGCGGCCGCGAAGTGCTGTTCAAGCTGCTGCTGCTTGGGCTGATGATCCCGGCGATGATGCTGATCATCCCGCAGTTCACCCTCGCCAAGTCGCTCGGCCTGATCGACTCTCTTTTCGGTCTTGTGATCTTCTACGCCGGATCCACTCTCGCGCTGAACACCTTCCTGCTCCGCGGCTTCTTCCAGGCCATCCCCGGTGAGCTCGAGGAAGCGATGCAGTTGGACGGTGCGGGCGCGTTCAGCCGGTACGCCCGGCTGATCCTCCCGCTCTCCCGGCCCGTACTCGCGACCTGCACGATCTTCACCTTCCTCGCCTCATGGGACGAATTCTCGTGGGCGCTGACCACGATCAGCGACCCGAACAAGCGCACCCTGCCCATCGCGATCGCCCTCTTCCAAGGCCAGAACTCGACGCTGTGGGGGATCGTCTTCGCCGCATCGGTGATCGCCGTCCTCCCGGTGATCGTGATCTTCCTGATCTTCCAACGCCACTTCGTCCAAGGCCTCACCAGCGGGGCAGTGAAGGGATGACCCGGATGCTCGACCTCCTGCCCACCCGAGCGCTCTACAGCCCGGCGGATATCATCCGCGTCGAGGTGCGCGGGCTCGCAGCCCCAGGGGCCATCGAGGTCCGATCACTCGGCGACCTCGTGGCCACGCACCCGGTGGAACAGGACGGCATCGTCGAGCTGGGCCATCTGCCCGTGGGCGGCTACAGCGTCCGTCTGGACAATGCGCGCACCGCGATTCAGGTGACGGACAGCCCACGCGAAACACTGCGCTACGGGTTCGTCGTCGACTATTCGCCCGGCCGCGACATCACCTCCGTCAGCGACAACATCCGGCGTCTGCACCTCACCGGAATGCAGTTCTACGACTGGGCCTACCGGCACGCCGACCTGCTCGGCGGGGGCGACACCTACAGTGACGCGCTCGGCCAGCCGGTCTCGTTGGCGTCAGTGCGCAGCCTCATCCAGGCGTGCCACGACGCCGGGGCAGATGCCCTCGGCTACGCCGCCGTCTATGCGGCAGGCCCGAACGAATGGCCGACCTGGGAGCACGACGCGCTACTCACCGCCACCGGCCACCCGTACGCACTCGGCGACTTCCTGTTCATCCTCGACCCGGCCGCACCCGACTGGGCCGAGCACTTCACCGCGGACCTGTCGAACGCCATAAAGCGCGTCGGCTTCGACGGCTTCCACCTCGACCAATACGGCTACCCCAAGCGCGCCCACCGCCCCGACGGGGCGGTCGTGGATCTCTCGACGAGTTTCCGCAGCCTCATCGAGACGACCCGGGACCGGCTGCCCGACAGCCGCCTCGTGTTCAACAACGTCAACGACTTCCCCACCTGGGTGACCGCGAACACGCGTCAGGACGCCGTCTACATCGAGGTCTGGAAACCGCAACTCGAACTCGGCCACCTCGCCTGGACCGTCAACCGAGCCCGCTCCCTCGCCGGCCGGAAGCCGGTCGTCATCGCCGCCTACCAGCACGTCTACGACACGGCGTCTGGGGATGAAGCCGACCGCGCTGCGGGCCTGACCATGGCGACGCTGTTCTCGCACGGCGCCTCCCACCTGCTCGTGGGAGAGGGCGACCGCATCCTCGTCGACCCGTACTACGTCCGCAACCACGAGATCACGCCGAGCACCGCCGACCTCCTGCGCCGCTATTACGACTTCGCCGTCGCCCACCACGACCTCCTCTTCCCTCCCGAGATCGTCGACGTCACCGGTAGCTACGCCGCCGACTACAACGACGACATCGACCTCACGTACCCTCACGCCGCCGTCACAGAGTCCGCCACGGCCGGGGCGGTCTGGCGACGCATCACCCAGGACCCGACCGGCCGGTACATCGTCCACGCCATCAACCTCACCGGGCAGACCGATGCCCTGTGGGACGCGCCACGCGCCCCGCACGGGGACCCAGGAGGGGCGACTCTCCGGGTACGTCGCATGGGCACTGGGGTCCCGCTCATCCGGTGGGCGGACCCCGATACCCAACCGGACCTCATCGACCTGCACGTCACCATCGACGGCGACTACGCCACCGCCCAGATGCCGGCCCCGTGCCGCTGGCAGATCATCCTCATCGACCCGTTCCCACCCCTTCACTGAGGAGCACGAAGATGTCACTCACCACCACTGCTCGAGGGCGACTGATCCGGCACGTGCTGGCAGGCGCGGTCGCAGCGCTCGTCGCCATCGCGACCGTCCTCACCGGGTCCGCCGCATACGCCTCCGGAGGAACCCCCAACCTGACGAGCGCCTACGTCAACCAGGCCCGCTACGCTCCCGGCGCATCGGTCACGGTCACCGCCGTGGTCGCCGAGACCAGTGGCGCCGGATCGTGGTCGGGCCCCGTGAACTTCACCGTGTCGCACCTGGGAAACACGGTCGCCACCGGTAGCACCACGGCGAATGTCGCCGCGAACGGTACCCAGTCGGTCACGTGGGCCACGACTGCGCCGAGCACGGACTTCACCGGCTACCTGGTCACCGTCACAGCGGGAGTGTCGACGACGCAGACCGCGATCGACGTGTCCAGCGACTGGAAGCACTTCCCCCGATTCGCGGCGCTCACCGGCTACCCGTCCGGCACCACCAGCGCGCAGGCACAGGCCGACGTGGACCAGCTGGTGCAGGAGTACCACATCAACGCGTTCCAGTTCTATGACTGGATGTGGCGCCACGAGAACCCGATCCAGCGCAACAGCAACGGCACACTGACTTCGACCTGGACCGCATGGAACGGGGATGTCATCTCACCGACCACGGTGCAGAACTACATCTCTGCCGTCCACAACGACAGCGCCGCGGCGATGCCGTACTCGATGTCGTACGCCGCCCTGCAGAACTACCAGAGCGTGTCCGGGGTTGACCCCAGCTGGGCACTGAAGTACGCCTCGAGCGGGCAGCCCTGGGCGTTCGAGATGAAGCCTAACCAGCCGGCCACGAACCTCTACATGTTCAACCCCGCCAACACCAACTGGCAGAGCTTCATCACTGGGAAGTACAACGACGAGGTCAACACCATGGGCTTCGACGGTGTGCACCTCGACCAGCTCGGCAACTGGGGGGCGATGACCGACACATCGAACAACCCGGTCGACCTGCCCTCGGGCCTGGCGTCGCTGGTCGCGGCCTCTCGCACCGCACTCGGGACAGGCAAGGCGCTTGGGTTCAACGCTGTCGATGGGTTCGGAGGCGACAATGTCGCATCCGGCAAGCAGACCGACTACCTCTACAGCGAACTCTGGGACAACCACGAGACGTACCTGGCCATGAAGACGTATCTCGATACGCAGAAGCTGGAATCCGCGGGCATTCCTTCGGTGATCGCCGCCTACCCGAACACGAAGGACGACGCCGGCGCGACCTACGAGGCCGAGAACGCGAGCCTCAGCAGCGGGCTGACCATCAACAACGACCACGCGGGCTACACCGGAACCGGTTTCGTCGCGAACTATGGGAACACCGGTGACACGGTGACCTTCACGATCAACGCCCCCGAGGCGCGCCGCTACAGCCTCGTCTTCCGGTACGCGAACGGGGCCGCGGGTGATGCCACCCGTAGCGTCGCGGTCGACGGGACGACACTCGGAAACGTGACCATGCCCACCGACGGCAACTGGAACAACTGGCACTACGACGCCGACATCGTCACCCCCACCCTTACGGCCGGCTCGCACACCGTCACCATCTCGGTCGGCAGCGGCAACACCGGGTTCGTCAACCTCGACAACCTCGTCCTCGGCACCCTCGACACGAACTCGGTCGAACTCGAAGACGCGGCGATCGCCGTCGCCGGCGCCTCGCACATCGAAATGGCACAGGGGGACTCGATGCTGTCCGCCCCGTACTTCCCCGACCACAACAAGCAGATGACGAATGCGCTGCGCGCCTGGGAGAAGAACTACTACGACTTCATCACCGCGTACGAGAACCTCCTTTACGGTCCCGACGTGCACTCCGTCGACTCCGGTTCGCAGTTCCTGTCGATCGCCGGTCAAGCGACCTCTGGCGACGCGGCGGCGAACACGATCTGGACCGACCTAAAGAAGACCTCGAGCGACGACGTCATCCAGTTGGTCAACCTCCTCGGGAACGACAACACGTGGCGAGACGCGGGAAAGGTCACGCCGCCCACGCAGAGCAACCTGGCGGTGAAGTACTACATCGGGCCGGACGAAACGCCGACCGCCGTGCACGTCGCCTCGCCGGATCGAAACAACGACGCGACCACGAGCCTGAGCTACTCGATCGGAACGGACAGTAGTGGACGGTACATCAGCTTCACCGTGCCGACCTTGAACGCGTGGGACATGATCTACATCGATCGCGGATTCAACACGCCCACGGGCAGCCAGTACGAGGCTGAGAACGCCGTCCTGACCAACGTCACCACCAACACGAATCACACCGGCTACACCGGGAGCGGATTCGTCGACAACTTCTACCAGGCGAACAGTGGGGTGTCCTTCACAGTCAGCGTGGCAACCGCCGGGAGCTATCACCTCACCCTCCGCTATGGGAACGGCGGATCTTCAGCGACCCGTATCGTCGCCGTCGACGGGCAACAGATGGCCACGCCGACCTTCCCCGCGCAAGGCACGTGGGACTCGTGGACGACACTGTCCGTTCCCGTGACGTTGACCGCCGGACTGCATACCGTCGTTATCTGGTGCACGGGGGGAGTGGGAGCCATCAACCTCGACAACATCACGGTCGGCCCCTGACTCACCGTCACACCCGTACCGACTCACGGCGCCGGGTCGCATGATCGCGGCCAGGCCGTCGTGACTCCCCCAGAACGAATGGGCACGTCACAAATGTCACTATCTGAGGTCCGATTCACGGCTGTCGATTCCCGCGATCGCTCCGACTGGTGGAAGCGAGCGGTTATCTACCAGATCTATCCCCGGAGCTTCCAGGACTCGAACGGCGACGGGGTCGGGGACCTGCGCGGAATCCGGCAGCGTCTCGACCATCTCGTGCGCCTCGGCGTCGACGTGATCTGGCTGTCACCGATCTATCGCTCCCCGCAGGCCGACAACGGCTACGACATCAGCGATTATCAGGACATCGATCCCGCTTTCGGCGATCTCGACGAGTTCGACGCGCTTCTCGCCGACGTCCACGCGCGGGGGATGAAGCTCATCATGGATCTTGTCGTGAACCACACCTCCGACGAGCATCCGTGGTTCGTCGAATCCCGCTCGGCGACGGCGGCCCCGAAGCGCGACTGGTACATCTGGCGGCCACCGCGGGCCGGGTTCGTCGGGGGCGAGCCGGGCGCCGAACCGAACAACTGGGAATCGTTCTTCTCCGGGCCGACCTGGACGTGGGACGAGCGGACCGGCGCGTACTACCTGCACCTCTTCGCGCAAAAGCAACCTGACTTGAACTGGGAGAACCCCGAGGTCCGCGAAGCCGTCTACGCCATGATGCGATGGTGGCTTGAGCGCGGAGTCGACGGATTCCGAATGGATGTCATCAATCTGATCTCCAAACACCCCACGCTCCCGGACGGCCCGGTCGCCCGCGACCGAGCGTACGGGGACGGTTTCGCTTACTACTCCGCCGGACCGCGACTCCACGAGTACTTGCAGGAGATGCGGCGCGAGGTCTTCGACGGACGCGGAGCGCTGCTCACAGTCGGGGAGACGCCCGGCGTGACGATGGACGAGGCGCCACTGTTCTCCGATCCCGCACGCCGCGAACTGGACATGATCTTCCAGTTCGAGCACGTCGGCCTCGACCACACCGACGGCAAATTCCATCCCCGCCGACTTCAGCCCGGAGAGCTCGCCGCATCCCTCACAGCCTGGCAGGACGCCCTCGCGCAGACGGGGTGGAACAGTCTCTACCTGTCAAACCACGACCAACCGCGGCCGGTCACCCGATTCGGTGACGAGGCGTGGTGGCGAGAGTCGGCCACGGCTCTTGCCACAGTGCTCCACCTGCAGCGGGGCACACCGTACGTCTATCAGGGCGAGGAGCTCGGTATGACCAACGCGCCGTTCACGCGCATCGATGAATATCGAGACGTGGAATCGCTCAACCACTTCACTGAGGCGACGAGGCGAGGGGAGGACCCCGATGCTGTGATGAGTGGCCTCGCCGCGATGAGCCGTGACCACGCGCGCACCCCAGTGCAATGGGACGCCACAGAGAACGCAGGGTTCACCACGGGTGCGCCTTGGATCGATGTCAACCCGAACCACACAACAATCAACGCCGCCGCCCAATACGATGACCCCGGATCCGTATTCGAGCACTATCGCGCACTCATCGACCTACGTCACCGCCTGCCCGTCGTCGCAGACGGCGACTTCACCCGAATCGATGCGGGCAACCCGGCGATTTTCGCATTCGAACGCGCACTACGCGAAGATCGACTTCTCGTGATCGCGAATCTCTCCTCCTCGCCCGTTGACCCTGTGCTTCCGGACGAACTGCGGCAGCGATGGGATGGCTCGGCCACGATGATTCTCACGAATTGCGGTGTCGATCTCGGGATCTCGGCGACGCTCTCTGCGTGGGAGGCAAAGGTCTACGTCGGGCATCTCGGCAAGCCCTGCATTGCCCGCTAGGGCGTGAAGGCTCCCGCGGCGGCGATCGTCGCCCAGACGCTGCCGACGATGGTCAAGGCGATGCCACCGGCCGGCGCCCATCGGCTTCTGCGTCCGAGGGACCAGAGCACGAGGATGGTGACGAGTGTTGCGCCGAACAGGGAGCCGACCACCCACCGGAACAGATGGTTCACCTGGTTGAAGAGCGCGTAATCGCAGTGAGGGCTGCACCCTGGCGAGATGATTCCCGCCATGTAGACGAAGTACACCGCACCCGCTGCAATCAGGCCCTGGGCCACGAGCAGGACTGCCTCCGTGAATCCGGGTCGATTTTGGTGGTGCGTCGCTGGCGCGGTCATGCGCTCACGCGTGCCGAGACCGTCCGGGTTTGCTCATGAGCACGGATCCTACCGGTCGTCCCGCGCGCGACACATCGTATGCAAAGTCGCGACACCGCGATCAGCGGTCGGGCGCCGCCGGCAGCGTGACCAGGAACGTCGTGCCCGTCGGCGAGGTCGCCTCGACCGACACCCTGCCGCCGTAGCGGGTGGCCGCCTCCTGCACGAGGGCGAGGCCCAGGCCGAATCCGCGGCGACGGCCGGTCTCGGCGCCGCGGGCGAAGCGGTCGAAGATGCGCGGCAGATCCGCGGCGGCGATGCCGGTGCCCTGATCGGCGACCCGCAGGAGTGCCGTGCCTGCACCACCGGTCGCGGAGACGACGACCTCGGCGCCGGCTGGCGAATGCAGCACGGCGTTGTCGACCAGTGCCACGAGGATGCGCGTGAGCGTGACCGCCGGCAGCGCCGCCTGCGGCAGCTGGTCGACCTCGGCGCGCAGGCGCACGCCGGCCTCGTCGGCCAAGGGCCGCAGCAGCGCGAGCGCCTTCGCCACGCCGGCTGCGACATCCGCCGTGCCCTGCGCAGTGCCGCCCGCTGCCGTGACCAGCAGGTCGGTGACCACTTCGCCCATGGCGTCGGCATCCTGTCGCAGCCGCGCGATCACGTCGTCGAGCGGTTGATGCTTGGCGTGGCGTCGCTGCAGCAACTGGATGCGGGTGCTCAGGGCTGTCAGCGGAGTGCGCAGTTCGTGGCTGGCGTCGGAGACGAAGTCGCGCTGCAGTTGCAGTGCGCGCGCCAGCGGGCGTACCGCGCGACGGGCGCCGAGCACGGCGATCGCGCCGAGCAGCAGCACGCCCAGCACCGTGAGCACGATCACCACCGGCAGCACCCGGTCGACGTCGACCACGAGATGGTCGGGGTTGGTGCCGCCGCCGGGGCCGCCGGGGCCGGGACGGCCGGTGACGAGGATCACCGCGACCAGGATGCCGGCGCCTGCCGCGAGCACGACCGCCGAGGCGATGCCCACCCACAGTCCCACCTCGGCGGCGGCGGAGCGCACCCGCCGGTCGTCGCCGCGGCCGGCCGGCCCGCGCCCGGTCACGAAGGCGCGCCGAGCCGGTAGCCGCGGCCGCGGACCGTCTCGATGATCTCGGGCGCCGACTTGCGGCGCAGGTAGTGCACGTAGGTGTCGACCGACCCCTCCTCGTCGGCCGCGCTGAACACGGCTCGCATGATCTCGTCGCGCGAGAACACG
>CAYLMS010000012.1:0-4330 GCA_964384455.1 uncultured Microbacterium sp.
CCCGCGCCGCGCGCCGCACCCCGCGTCGCGCGCCGCACCCCGCGTCGCGCGCCGCACCCCGCGTCGCGCGCCGCACCCACGTCCTCTCCGAACTTTCCGACTCGTGTTGTCGCTTCTCGGAGCGGAGGTGGCACCACGCGTCGGCGAAGTGCGCGCTCGCTCCGATCTTCGGGCCCGTGTTGCCGCCTTCTGGCACGGTCGCGGCAATGCGCGCCGGCGAAGTGCGGGAGGCGCGTCCGGCCCGGCCCTGCCCTGCGCCGGCCCCGCGCTCGCCCCGAACTTCCCGACCCGCGTTGCCGCCTCCCGGCGCGGGCGCGGCGATGCGCGTCGGCGAAGTGCGGGAGGCGCGTCCGGCCCGGCCCTGCCCCCGCGCCGGCCCCGCGTCCACTCGGAGCTTCCCGACCCGCGTTGCCGCCTCCCGGCGCCGGCGCGGCAACAGGCGTCGGCGAAGCGCCGGGCGCCTCGCCGCACGGCCGGCGAAGCGCAGGAAGTGCCGCGCCCCACGGCCAGCGCGCACGCGCGCGCAGCAACTAACGTGTTCTCATGGGCGACCTGTTCGACGGCTACGGCTCCACGCTGGCGCCGCGCAAGGCGCCCCAGGCGGCACCGGCTTTCGACGAGATGTTCGCTGCGCCGCCGCATCCAGGCGCCGCCGCCCCGTCACGCGAGGCCTATCGGGAGCTCTACGCAACACTCGCAAGGATGACGCAGGCCGAGCTGCGCGGGCGCACCGAGTCGCTCGCCAGCTCGTACCTCGCGCAGGGGGTGACGTTCGACTTCGCGGGCGAGGAGCGCCCCTTCCCGCTCGACGCGGTGCCGCGGATCATCGCGTACGACGAGTGGTCGCGCATCGAGGCCGGCGTCGCCCAGCGGGTGCGGGCGCTCGAGGCCTTTCTCGACGACGTGTACGGGCGCCAGTCGTGCGTGGCAGACGGCGTGCTGCCGGCCGCGCTGATCGCCTCGTCGCAGTACTTCTACCGCCAGGCGGCCGGCATCCGCTCGGCCAACGGGGTGCGCATCCATGTCGCCGGCATCGACCTGATCCGCGACGAGCACGGCGAGATGCGCGTGCTCGAAGACAACGTGCGCGTGCCGTCGGGCGTGAGCTATGTGATCTCGAACCGCCGGGTGATGGCGCAGACCTTGCCCGAGCTGTTCGTGTCGATGCGGGTGCGCCCAGTCGGCGACTACCCCCACAAGCTGCTCGCCGCGCTGCGCGCATCGGCGCCGTCGGGCGTCGACGACCCGCAGGTGGTGGTGCTCACGCCCGGCGTGTACAACTCCGCGTACTACGAGCACACCCTGCTCGCCCGGCTGATGGGCGTCGAGCTGGTGGAGGGACGCGATCTGCTGTGCGTCGGCGGCAAGGTGTTCATGCGCACCACCCGCGGCCCGCGGCGCATCGATGTGATCTACCGACGCGTCGACGACGAGTTCCTCGACCCGCTGCAGTTCCGGGCCGACTCCATGCTCGGCTCGCCCGGCCTCATGCTGGCCGCGCGCCTGGGCAACGTCACGATCGCGAATGCCGTGGGCAACGGCGTGGCCGACGACAAGCTCGTCTACACCTACGTGCCCGACCTGGTGCGCTACTACCTCGCCGAAGAGCCGATCCTGCGCAACATCGACACGTGGCGGCTCGAAGATCCGGCGGCGCTCGACGAGGTGCGCGACCGGCTCGACGAGCTCGTGGTCAAGCCCGTCGACGGTTCGGGCGGCAAGGGACTGGTCGTCGGGCCGGATGCCTCGCCCGCCGAGCTCGACGCGCTGCGAGCGCGGCTGATCGCCGACCCGCGCGGGTGGATCGCGCAGCCCGTGGTGATGCTCTCGACCATCCCCACCCTCGTGCCCGACGGGATGCGCCCGCGGCACGCCGATCTGCGGCCCTTCGCGGTGAACGACGGCGAGCACGTGTGGGTGCTGCCGGGCGGGCTCACCCGCGTGGCGCTGCCCGAAGGGCAGCTCGTGGTGAACTCCAGTCAGGGTGGCGGGTCGAAGGACACCTGGGTGGTCGGCGGCGCCGCGCCCGCGCACGTGGAGTACGGCCAGGGCACGGGCCTGGCCGGCCTGGTCGCGGATCAGGCGGCGGCCGAGGCATCCGCCGCCCCGGTCGTCTACGACGACCAGCCCGAGGTGGCGCACTCGCCGCAGGACCGCCCGCGCTCGCGCACCGAGCAGCAGGAACAGCAGCAGCAGGAGGATGCCGCGGGTGGGGGCATCCCATGCTGAGCCGCATCGCGGAGAGCCTGTTCTGGATCGGGCGCTACATCGAGCGCAGCGACGGCACGTCCCGCATCCTCGACGTGCATCTGCAGCTGCTGCTCGAAGATCCGTGGATCGACGAAGACGTCGCCTGTCGCTCGCTGCTCGCCGTGATGGGCTCGCTGCCGCCCTCGGGGCTCGACCGGGTGCGCCGTGAAGACGTGCTGCAGCGCCTCGCCGTCGACCGGCTCAACCCGTCGAGCATCGCCTACTCGCTCTCGTCGGCCCGCGAGAATGCGCGTCGCGCGCGCGAGACCGTGTCGACCGAGCTGTGGGAGTGCCTCAACACCACCAACACCCGCATGCCGCGGCGGCTGCAGACCGAGAAGGTGCACGAGTTCTTCCAATGGGTGCGCGAACGCGCCGCGCTCGCGGTGGGCATCGTCGACTCGTCGACCAGCCGCGACGAGGCCTGGCAGTTCTTCACCCTCGGCCGCTCGATCGAGCGGGCCGACATGACCGCGCGGATGCTGGCGACCCGATCGCTGACCGAGGCATCGGGCCCGTCGTGGACGACGATCCTGCGCTCGTGCGGCGCCTACGAGGCCTACCTGCGCACCTACCGCGGCACGCCCAGCGCCCGCAACGCGGCCGAGTTTCTGCTGCTCGACCGGCTGTTCCCGCGGTCGATCATCTATTCCATCTCCCGCGCGGAGGACTGCATGAGCGCGATCGACCCGCGCGCCGACCGCGTCGGCCACTCCAACCAGGTGCTGCGGGCGCTCGGCCGCATCCGCAACGACCTCGAGTACCGCCCGGTCGGCGAGATCCTCGCCGAGCTGCCGCTGCACATGGAGCGCGTGCAGCACGTCACCCGCGAGGCATCCGAAGCCATTCGCAGCCGCTTCTTCCCCACCCAGACCGAGCCGAGCTGGATCGGGGAGATCTCGTGAGCGCGCGCGAGGCGGGCCCGCCGCGCCGGCTGCGCATCGAGCACGCCACCGGCTTCGCCTACCAGGGCGACGTGGCCGCGTCGTACAACGAGGCCAGGATGCTGCCCGCTACGACCGCACGCCAGTTCGTGCTGACCTCGGCGCTCGAGATCGACCCGGCGACGCCCGTCAACACCTACCTCGACTACTTCGGCACGCGGGTGAGCGCATTCGATGTGCTCACCCCGCATCGCGCGCTGCAGATCACGGCGCGCAGCCTGGTGGAGGTGCGCGCGTGGCCGGCCGAGACAGTGGAGCTCACGTGGGACGCGCTGGCGGCCGAGGCCGCGCGCACCCTCGCCACGGTCGAGCAGCTCGCGCAGACCACGCGCACCGACCCGCATCCGGAAGTGGTCGAGCTCGCCCGCGAGATCGCCGGCAGGCACCGCGATCCGGGCATCGCCGCCGCCGAGATCGCCGCGGCCGTGCGGGATGCCGTCGGCTACAGGCACGGGATCACCGGGGTGCACTCCACGGCGCGCGACGCGTGGGAGGCGCGCAAGGGCGTGTGTCAGGACATCGCGCACATCGCGCTCGGCGCACTGCGAGCGGTCGGCATCCCTGCGCGTTATGTGTCGGGCTACCTGCATCCGAAACCGGATGCCGCGATCGGCGAGGCCGTGACCGGAGAGTCGCACGCGTGGATCGAGTGGTTCGCCGGCGGGTGGCGCGGCTTCGACCCGACGAACCGCATCGACATCGGCGACCGCCACGTGACCGTGGGCCGCGGCCGCGACTACAACGACGTGCCGCCGCTGCGCGGGGTGTACGCCGGACCGTCGGGCTCGCAGCTGCACGTCACGGTCACCATCACCCGCGAGGCGTGATTGCCGCTGGGGCCTGAGCCGCCTCTGGTCCCTGAGCCGCCTCCGGTCCCTGAGCCTGCCGAAGGGCGGTGCTTCGACAAGCTCAGCAACCTCAAGTTCGCGTCCCCCAGCCCACCTCTCTCGAGTGGCAGTTGTGGTCGCTTCGTCGCGCCCGAGGCGACTAGAGCTGCCACTTGAGCGGTGGGCGACGCTGGGTGGTCTTCCTGGGGTGGCAGTTGTGGTCGCTTCGTCGCGCCCGAGGCGGCTAGAGCTGCCACCTGAGTGGCGGGCTCAAGGGCGTGCTTCGACGGGCTCAGCAACCGGAACCCA
>CAYLMS010000012.1:4430-16248 GCA_964384455.1 uncultured Microbacterium sp.
CGCTCAGCAACCGGAACCCACGCTCAGCAACCGGAACCCACGCTCAGCAACCGGAACCCACGCTCAGCAACCGGAGCCCAGGCTCAGCGTGCTTCGACAGGCTCAGCGACCGGGCGACTGGCGACGCGCGCGTCACGCCGAGGTGACGGCGGCGAGGTCGGTCTTCAGCTGCGCGAGGTTGAAGCCCTCGGGGCTCTTGCCCGCCTTGAGGTACTCCGCCGACACATACGCGTAGCTCTCGTCGTTGTAGGTCTGGAGGAAGGCATCCGTCATCGGCTGTTCGCGGCCCCACGTGACGATCACCGTCTGCCCGCCGCGGCGGGCGACGGCGGGGATGTAGTGCCCGCCCTCGATGGGCGAGCCGGGCACGACATCCCACGGCTGGCCGTTGTTGAACTGGTCCATCGCGCTCTGCGGGAAGCGGATGCCGATGCCCACGGCGCCGAACAGATAGAGCGCGACGAGGTGCTGCTGCACGTCTCCCGGGGTGATCGCCAGATACGCGCCGACCTTGTGCCGCTTGCCCGCGGCATCCACGATCCCGGTGTGGCGCCGGTAGCTGGCGGCCACGGCCACATCGGTGCCGCGGTCGGTCGACGGGTCGCCTGGCACATACCCGGTGATCGCCGAGTAGTTGGTGATGGCCGCGGAGGTCGACACCGGGATGACGGTGCTGCCGATCGACGTCCACAGCATGGTCTCGTGCAGGGCGCCGGCGATCACGCAGTCGCCCACGGTGTCGTTGCCGAGCATCTGCCACATGCCCACCTGCGAATCGTGGCCGAACTGGGCGGGCGGCGTCGGCAACTGCGTCGGCACGAGGTAGGAGGCGAGTTTCAGGCTCACGGCTCCCGGCCGGGCGGGAAGCTTGCCGAGGTGCAGAGCGGGTGCGGATGGAGCGGCCATGACTACCTCCTGGGTATGCCTACTGCAATCAGGAGCGCTGCGCTGGCGCCGATGATACTCCGGGCGGGGCCGCCGGTCACCGGGTCGGCGTGGCGGGCGGCTCCCCGGCGCCGGGCAGCGGAATAGGCGTGGTCTGCGCCAGGGCGTCGCTGAACTCCTCTGGAGCGCCCGCCACGACCCGCAGCGGCCGGGTCTCGCCGAGCGTGAGGCGGAACCGCTTCTCGTCGTGCCGGCGCATGCGCCCCGAGGCGATCAGCCACGTGGTGCCGATGGCGCACGCGAGCAGCCCGGCCGCGGCACCGACCTGGATCGCCGTGCGCGGGCCGTAGGTGGTGGCCACCCAGCCCACGATCGGGGCACCGATCGGCGTGCCGCCCATGATCACCGCCATGTAGAGCGCCAGCACGCGGCCGCGCAGCGCGGCATCCGTCGTGGTCTGCACGTACCCGTTCGCGGTGGTCATCATCGACACCGTCGCGAACCCGATGAACACCAGCGACGCGGCATACAGCCAGTAGGTCGGCATCAGCGCCGACGCGACGGATGCTGCGCCGAAGCCGCCGGTGGCCAGAATGACCACCCGCATCCTGGCGCGGTCGCGCCGCGCCGCCATGAGCGCCCCGGCCAGCGACCCGATCGCGAGGATCGAGCTGAGCAAGCCGAAGCCGTCGGCGTTCTCGCCGAACTCCAGCGCCATGGTGGAGGCGAAGATGGGGAAGTTCATGCCGAACGCGCCCACGAGGAACACCATCGTGAACGCCACCATCAGGTCGGGCCGGCGCGCCACATAGCGGAACCCGTCGGCCAGCCGGGCAACGCCTGGGGCGCGCACGTGGGGTGCGAGCTCGCGGGCCCGCATCAGGGCGAGCGCGACGAGCATCGCGAGGAACGACACGGCGTTGACCACGAACACCCAGCCGGTGCCGACGATCACGATCATCACCCCCGCGACCGCGGGGCCGATCAGCCGGGCCATGTTGAACGACGCGGCGTTCAGGGCGACGGCGTTGGAGGCGTGCTCGCGCGCGACGACGTCTGACACGAACGCCTGGCGGGCGGGGTTGTCGAAGGCGGCCACCACCCCGAATGCGAGCGCGAACGCATACATCAGCGGCAGGGTCATCACGTGGGTGAGCAGCAGCATGCCGACGGCGATGGCCAGTAGCATCAGCAGGCTCTGCGTCACCATGATGAGCCGGCGTCGGTCGAAGCGGTCGGCCACCCAGCCGGTGACGCTCACCAGCAGCAGCGGCGGGCCGAACTGCAGCGCCATCGTCACCCCCATGGCGGTGGCATCGTTGTGGGTGAGTTCGGTGAGCACCACCCAGCTCTGCGCGGTGGACTGCATCCACGAGCCCACGTTCGACACGAGCGCCCCGACGAACCAGACGCGGTAGTTGTAGAACGCCAGCGAGCGGAACATTCCGGTGCTTCCGACCGCACGATCCCCGCGCGGAGGGGGCGTCATCCGTCGGCCACTCTGCGCATCACGGCCGCGGCGGCGGTGAGGATGTCGAGATCGTCGGTCGACAGCCCCGCCAGGGCGTCTTCCAGCCAGGCGTCGCGGCGCCGCACGGTCTCGGCAACGAGCGCCCGCCCCTCATCGGTAAGGGTGATGGCGACCTTGCGCCGGTCGTCGGCGTCGGGCGAGCGCTGCACCCAGCCCGCATCCTGCAGGCAGTTCACCGTGCGGTTCATCGACGGGGGCGTCACCCGTTCGCGCTCGGCCAGCTCGCCGAGGGCATGCGGGCCGTGCACGGTGAGCGCCGCGAGCACCGCGAACTGACCGTCGCTCATGGTGTCGACCACGCGCTGCGCGCGCAGCCGCCGGGCGAGCCGGAACGTCGCCATGCGCAGCGCCGCAGCCGTGGCGCCGAGCTCGGTGACGGCGTCGGTGGGTGCGGTCGGGCTGATCACGATGCTTAGCGTAGCTCATTAGCTGTGCTAAGTAACTGGACGGAGCTGCCCGCAGCACAGGCGGCGGGCTAAGGGGTGCGAAGCACCCGCACCGGATCGGCGAGCGCGGCGATGATCGACGGGGCCAGCGAGGCGATGGCTGCCGCGATGACGGCGAGCAGCCCGGTGGCTACGGTGAATGCGACCGGCACGGGGGTTCCCGCAAGGGCGAGGTACGCCTCACTCGACACACAGCCGACGAACGCACCCGCTGCGGCACAGATGGCCGTGCGCAGCAGGATGAATGCGACCATCGTGCCGCGCGGCATCCCTAGCGCGCGGCGCCTTCCCAGGTCGCTGCGGCGCACGAGCGTGTCGGCGAAGACGACGACCGCGACCAGAGCCGATCCGCCCGTGAGGATGAGCAGCAGCAGCGAATGACCGAGACCGCCCAGGTCGGAGCCGAGAAGGGCCTGAAGTTGGGCGAGTGTGTCGGGCACCGAGACGGTGAGGTCTCTGCCACTGCGCGGTGCAAGGACTGAACCGACTGAGTGCGCCACCCGGTCGACATCGACAGCGTCGTGAGCGACGACGTACAGCAGCGGAGTCGTCGTCGACGCGTTCGCCGGCGCGATGACGCCCTTGTCGAAGTCAGTGAAAGGAGCCCGTGCGCGAAAGAACCCGACGATCGCCCACGACCGCGACCCGACCGCGATCGCGCCGACGGGGGCGTCGATGCCGAGCACTCTTGCCGCAGCCTCCGAGATGACGGCCTCGCCGAGCCCGGGCAGCCTCCCATCGGTGACCTGCACGCCCGCGGGCGTCGAGCCTTGAAGCTCCCACAGGGGAATACGTGTGCCGCCTGCGCCCTGCGAGTCGGCTCTCGCATCGACGGGGACTGAGGTCGCGATGGCACGTTCGACCGTGCTGAAGTGCGCAATCACAGAGACGGCGGCCGGGCTGACCAGACCGGTGCTCGAGACATCCTGCACGCTGATCAAGCGCGCCCCGGCGGAGTCGAGGCGCGCCCGCATCTGCTCCTCGGCTGCAGTGGTGCGTCCGACGGTGAGAATCGTGGCAGCGCACGCCGCAGCGACGAGCAGCGCGATCATCACCGACGGGGTGAGCCGCCGAATCGTCGCCACGATCGACTCGCGCAGCAGTTCGCCCGGCTTCACAGCGCCAGCACCTGATCGACGCGGTCGAGCACGAACGGGTCATGAGTCGCAATGATCACGCTCGACGTGGCGCTCGCGTCGCGCAGGGTGTCGAGCACGATCTCAGTGTTGGCCCGGTCGAGATTGCCCGTCGGCTCGTCGGCGAGCACGACGGTGGGCTGATTGATGAGCGCTCTGCACACGGCGACGCGCTGCGCCTGTCCGCCCGAGATCTGTCCCGGTCGGCGATCGATGCGATGCTCGACGCCCAGTTGAGCGAGCAGTGCGCGAGCGGGGTCGATCGCATCCTTGCGGCTCCGCCCGGCATACAACGCCGGCTCGATCACCGACTCCAGGATGGTACGGGCGGGGTCGAGAGCGGCATCCTGGAAAACGAAGCCGATGTGCCGCGCGCGCAGCTCTGACTTCTGCAGGTCTGAGAGCGTGCCTGTCTCGCGGTCGTCGACCCGCACACCGCCCGTGGTGGGCCGCAGCATGAGGCCGAGCACGTAGAGCAAGGTGCTCTTGCCTCGACCCGAAGGGCCGGTCACGGCGGTGACCGTGCCATCGGCGAATCGATGCGTAAGGCCGTCGAACAGCTCGCCTTCGCCCGCGCGGTAGCAGAAGGCGAGGTCGCTGACCTCGATCACGACGAGCTCGGCGAGGGGGTTGGCCGTGTGTTGTGTATGAGGTCGGATGTCGCCCCATCGGGCAGTGCGACCCGATCACCTGCACGCAGACCGTCGACCACCGCCACGCCGCCCTGCGATGCCTTTACCACGACGGACCGCCTCTGCCCTGAGGCCATGGACACGTAGGTGCGCCCGTCGCTGTTCGTGCGGATCGCCGCCGCCGCAACACCGGGGCCGCTGACGGCCGGGGCGAGCACAGCCTCGCCGCGCAGTGTGAGCTTCTCCGCCGCCGGCAGGTCGGCGCAATGCGAACCGCAGACCTCGCCGCCACCCTCGCCGACCAGCGTGATGACGGCGTTCTGGTTCTGGTCGATGGTCGTGTCAGAGGCGATGGCCTTCCAGGTCAAACTCTTGAAGTGCACGAGAAAGCTCGCATCGGTGGGGATCTGGGCGAATCGGTCTGGCGAGAGCACGAGCTGGAACGCCCGCTTGCCCGACGGCCCCAGCAGGCCGTCTTCGCTCTGGCCGAGCACGGCTCCCACGCGAAGGGCCGGGCCGAGCCTCAGCGGCATCGGCAGTTGGGGCACCGCGACCAACTGGCCCAGTCGCACGACTCCGTCGGCCGGTTGGCCGGTTGCGCGCTGAAATGCTCGCACGGCGAGCCGGGTTGCGTTGCCGAATCGTCCATCGACAGCATCATGGAGATAGCCAAGGCGCGTCAGCGCATGTTGCAGCACGGTGACATCGCCACCCTGTGCACCGTCGGCCAGATCGCGGAAGAACGGCTGCTCGCCCGCGACAACGATCACCGGCACTCCGGCAACCGCATACGCGGCCTCGCCTTCTGAGATCGTCGGCTGAGACGAGACGGCGGTGACCACACCGGGAAGCAGATTGGTGCTCTGCACGACGACGGGCTGCAGCAGGCTGACGCCCACCGCAAGCGTGCTACCGATAGTCGTGTCGGCAACGGTCACGACGGTCGGCGCCGCCCGCACCTGAGATGCCTGAGGTGCGACGAGCGTCGCGCTCGCAGCCCACCACGTGAGCGCCGCCGTCACAACGATCGCGGTTGCCCACCACAGCCAGTGCAGCCTGCGCTGGCTGCTCGTCTGACGCGTCGGCACGGAGCCGGTCGACCCGTTCGAAAGGTGGGGCATCACCAGATGATAGCCAGGGGATGCGCAGTTGCTGCCGAGCGGTTCGGCGGGCCTCCGATATGCTCCGAAACAGGACGACAACAGCGTCGAGTGTGCGACACGAAGGGATCCCCGCCCATGCAACCAAAGTTGCGGCGGTTTCGCGCGCGGCCTGTGACGCCCCGCCACCGGCTCGGAGCGGTGCTCGCGATTCTCGCCATAGCAGGCCCGGCGGTTGCGGGTTGCGCGCCCGCAGCACCCGCACTGGGTGGTGGCAGCTTTACCACTGCGCCACGCGGTGATCCGACATTGCCTGCCTACGCGCTCTCCCCGAGCCAGTCGCAATTGATTTCTCGTGCGCTCGCCGCATGCATGACAGACAAGGGGTGGAACGTACGCCTGGGCAGTGATTTTGGCGTCTCGAATGTCGACCCGCTCCCTGACAGCGAGATGCCGTCGTACAACGATGACATCAAGGCGTGCTCGCCGCTTGATACCGGATCGCACACCTCGACCGCGCCGAGCGAAGCGGTGCTGCGACGTGCATGGGAGCGCGAGAAGCAGAGTTGGCAGTGCCTGCATACGGCGGGCTACACGGTCGACGAGGTTCCCAGCCTCACCGTGTATCTGCAGACGGCACGCGTCGACAAGATGTACTCGACGTGGCGGCTTCTCAGCTCGAACCCAGACGTGTCTCCGCCCGAGTTCTCGCGCCTGGCGACCGTGTGCCCCGACCCGTTGCAGTGGTTCGGCGAATAGATGCTGCGCAGCGGGGCCTAGGATGCGCGCAAGGAAACGGAGCGTATCCGTGGCTTCAGCCCACGACGGGAGGCGATCATGTTCGTATCGGCGGTGAGTCCGGTTCACGTTCTCGTACTCCTCGGCATGCTCGCTGTGTTGGCGCTCGTGGTCGTCGCGATCGTCGCCACCTGGCGCTCGGCGACGCTGACGCTCGGGGAACGCATCGTGCTGACGGTGATTCTCTTGCTCTTCCCCGGGTTCGGGCTCATCGCCTGGCTGATCTACTGGCTGACCCGGCGTCGCTCCGCTGGGGCATAGGCTGCAGCGTCGCCGCGGCCGCCGCAACCGCCGCCGATCGCGGACGGCTAGGCTTCCGGGCATGCCGAGCTATAGCGATGCCTACGGCGTCGAGATCGTGTACGACGTCTACGCAGCATCCGTCCCCCGGGCCGTGGTGCAGCTGCTGCACGGCGTCGGCGAGCACGCCGCGCGGTACGCCCCACTTGCCGAAGCCCTTGTCGCCGCCGGGTTCACGGTCTACGCCGACGACCACCGCGGGCATGGCCGCACGGGCATGGCCCAGCACGGTGATGCAGCCAAGCTCGGTCGGCTCGGGGTGGGCGGCCACCGCGCGGCCGTCGCCGCGCTGTGGCAGTTCACCGGCATCATCAGGGGCGAGAACGCCGGGCTGCCACTCATTCTGCTCGGCCACTCGTGGGGATCGTTCCTCGCCCAGATGCTGACGAACGACCACCCCGAGGCCTACGACGGGCTCGTGCTGTCGGGCTCGGCGCTGCGCTGGCCCGGCTCGCTGAATGCGGGTGACCTGAACGCGCCGTGGAAGGCGAAAGATGCCATGGGCACCGAGTGGCTCTCGTCCGACCTCGCGGTGGGGCAGGCGTTTCTCGACGACCCGCTGACCACCACCACGCCGCTCGCGCGGCTGTTCGGGCCGGTCGACGGCGCGCGGCTGTTCGGGCGGCCCGGGCGCGACCTGGGTCACGACATCCCGACCCTGTTGATGGTGGGCCGGGATGACACCGTCGGCGGGCCGGTGAGCGTGCACCGGCTGGCCGAGGCCTACCGCACCCGTTCCGGGTTCACCGACGTGACCACCCTCGTGTACCCGGATGCCCGGCATGAGATCTTCAACGAGCTGCCCGCCATCCAGCAGCAGGTGCGGGCCGACCTGCTTGCCTGGCTCGACCAGCACTTCCCCGCTCGCAGCTGAGCGTCAGCCCGCCAGGCGGACCCGGATGCCGCGTCAGCGGCCGCCCGGATGCCCGGCGCGGCGCGGCCCGCGCGCGCGGCCCGCGCCCTCCGGCCGTGCCTGCCCGCTGCCCGTCGTCTGGCCGGGGTGAGCATGCGTCGGGCTCTGACTGCGCCCGTGCGCGTGGCCCTGGCCCTGCCCGTAGCCCTGCGCCGGGCCGTGACCACGGCTCTGTCCGTGGCTCTGGCCCTGGGAGTTGCCCTGACCCTGACCCCGGCCATTGCCCTGGCCGCCACCCGCACGCGACCCGCGACCGCCGCGCGATGCGCCGCCCGCTGCACCGCCCGACGGGCGACGCCCGCTCGACCCGGAACCGGGCTTCGCCGCGGGGCGCGCCTCCGGCGCCGGCGCGGGGGTGACATGCGGCGCCGCGGCGCCGACCAGCGAGTCGACCTCGGGCGAGTGCGCTTCGACCCGCTCGAGCGCGGCATCGATGCGCGCCTTGCGCAGCAGGTCGGCCACCTCGCGACGCTGCTCGTGCAGCGCCACGGTGACCACGACCCCCTCGGCGCCGGCGCGCGCGGTGCGGCCCGACCGGTGCAGGTATGACTTGTGCTCGACGGGCGGGTCGACGTGCACGACCAGCTCCACGTTGTCGACGTGCACGCCGCGGGCCGCGACATCCGTGGCGACGAGCACCCGCACGCCGCCCGCGGCGGGGTCGGTGCCGAACGCGGCGAGGTTGCGCTCGCGGGCCGCCTGCGACAGGTTGCCCTGCAGGTCGACCGCGGGAATGCCCGCCGCCGTCAGCTGGCGGGCGAGCTTCTTGGCCTGGTGCTTGGTGCGGGTGAACAGGATGCGGCGGCCGTGGCCCGACGCGAGCCGCTGCACGAGCGCGGTCTTGTGGCCCGACTCGGCCACGACGAACACGCGGTGGGTCATCACGCCGGCCGGCACGCCCGACTCGTCGAGCTCGTGCCGCACCGGCTCGTGCAGGAAGCGGCGCACCAGCACATCCACCCCGTTGTCGAGGGTGGCGCTGAACAGCAGCCGCTGCCCGCGCTCGGGCGTGGCCGCGAGGATGCGGGTCACCCCGGGCAGGAAGCCCATGTCGGCCATGTGGTCGGCCTCGTCGAGCACGGTGAGCTGCACGGCGTCGAGCCGCACGATCCCCTGCTTCATCAGGTCTTCGAGCCGGCCCGGGCAGGCCACCACGATGTCGACGCCGCGCGCCATGGCCTGCTCCTGCGGACGCTGGCTGACACCGCCGAAGATGGTCGTGACGGTGAGGCCGGCGGCATCCGCGAGCGGCGCGATGGTCGCGGCGATCTGGGTGGCGAGCTCACGCGTGGGTGCGAGCACCAGTCCGCGGGGGCGGCTCGGCCGGGCGGCCGGTGCGCCGGTGAGCCGCGCCACCAGGGGCAGGGCGAACGCGATGGTCTTGCCGCTGCCGGTGCGGCCGCGGCCGAGCACGTCGTGGCCGGCGAGCGAGTCGGGCAGCGTGTCGCGCTGGATGGGGAAGGGCTCGTGCTTGCCCGAGGCGGCGAGCACGGCGGCGAGATTCTTGGGCACGCCGAGAGAGAGGAAGGAAGACATAGGTGTGCTTTCGGTGATGCGCAACAGAGCGCGGGGGGGCGACGGCGCCGCCGGATGGGGCGCATCGGTTCGCCGATCGAAAAGAAACCGGGGCGGGCTCGAAAGCCAGGCACAGGGAGCGTGACGACGACGCAGCGGCGAAGGCCGCATCCTCCATTCTAGCTCAGGCGGGGTGAAGTGCGTGACGCGGGATGCTGCGCCGCCGGCGCTACGCGGTCCACGGGTCGAAGATCGCCGCGCCGCTCGGCTCGAAGTCGGCGACGTTGCGGGTCGCCACGGTGAGCCCATGGGCCAGAGCGGTGGCCGCGATGAAGGCGTCGCGCTCGGGACGCGGGTCGGGAATGTGCAGCCGCGCGGCGAGCCGAGCGACGTCGCGATCCATGGGCAGGATGCGCCCGTGGAAGGCGTCGAGGATCGCCCGGTCGAACCAGCGCCACAGCAGCGCTGCATGCTCGGGGTCGCGACGCTCGAGCCGACGAATGCCCAACTCCACCTCGAAGATCGTGATTGCGCTGAGAAACTGCTGCTGCATGTCGAGCGCCGCCGCCCAGGTCGCCACGTACGGGTCGATCCGGCCCGGGCTCTTGCGCAGCTCGCTGACGACGTTCGTGTCGAGCAGGTAGCTCACAGCTCGATCGCCCGGGGCAGTTCGCGCGAGACGACGGGTTCCAACTCGATGTCGTCGTCGGCCTGGAGAGTGCTCAGCAGGCTGCGCGGAGTGCGCATCGCCCGGTATTCGGCGATGGACAGCAGCACGTAGGCCGCCTCGCCGCGGTCGGTGATCACTACCGGGCCATCATCCGCGGCGCGCTTGGCGGCGCTCACGTCTTGATTGAACGCGCGTGCGCTCACGGTGGTGGCCATTCGCAGCTCCAATGTAGAAACGTACCTACATACTATCACCGAACGACATCGAGCGGCCGCGGCGGGCGTCCGCCTAGAGTCGGAGGGTGACCACCGTGCTGCTCACCGGGTTCGAGCCGTTCGGACTCGACGCCGTCAACCCCTCGCAGGATGCCGTGCGCCTCGTGCAGTCGCGCTGGGGCGGGCCGGAGCGGCTGGTCGCCGACATCCTGCCCGTGTCGTTCGCGCGCGCCGCGGACCGCATGGACGCTCTGCTCGCTCTGCATGACCCGCACGTCGTGGTGGCGGTGGGGGTGGCCGGCGGCCGCTCCCGCGTGTCGGTCGAGCGGGTCGGGGTGAACCTCATCGACGCGCGCCTGCCCGACAACGACGGCGCGCAACCGGTCGACGTGCCCGTGCTGCCCGGCGCCCCGGCGGCGATGTTCGCGTCACTGCCGGTGAAGCAGATCGTGCGCGATGTCGCCGCCGCCGGCATCCCGGTCGAACTGTCGCTGAGTGCGGGCCTGTACGTCTGCAACCAGACGCTCGTGCGCACGGCGGCCTGGGCCGAGCGGCACCGGCGACGGGCCGGCTTCATCCATGTTCCGTGGGCGACGGGGCAGGCACCCGGCGGCGAGCCCGAACTGCCTCTCGAAGAGATCGCGCGGGCCGTCGAGATCGCGATCCGCACGTCGCTGGACGCGCCGAAGTAGGCCGGTGCGGCGCGGCGGGCCACGACCGGGTCGCCCACCGCGGCGGTCGTAGGCTGTGCACATGCACGGCGAATTCAAGGTGCCAGGCGGAAAGCTCGTCGTGGTCGACTTCTCGGAACGCGGCGGGCGCATCGCCGACTTCCGGCTCGCGGGCGACTTCTTTCTCGAGCCCGACGACGCGCTCGAGGTGATCGACGCCGCCGTGACGGGACTGCCGATCGACGCGGATGTCACCGCCATCGCGGCGGCCGTGCGCGGGGCTGTGCCCGAGGGGGCGCAGCTGCTGGGCTTCACGCCGGAGTCGGTGGGCACGGCGGTGCGCCGCGCGCTGGTGACCGCACCCGCGTGGCGCGACTTCGCCTGGCAGCTCGTGCACGAGCGCGCCGTGTCGCCGCGGATGAACCTCGCCCTCGACGAAGTGCTCACCGCGCGCGTGGGCGACGGGCGCAGGGCCCCCACCCTGCGCATCTGGGAATGGGACCAGTCGGCGGTGGTGATCGGCTCGTTCCAGTCGGTGCGCAACGAGGTCGACGCCGAGAACGCCGCCAGGCACGGGTTCGACGTGGTGCGGCGCATCTCGGGCGGCGGCGCCATGCTCATGGCGGCGGGGCAGATCATCACGTATTCGCTGTACGTGCCGGCATCCCTCGTCGCCGGGCTCACGTTCGCCGACTCGTACGCCTTTCTCGACGACTGGGTGCTGCAGGCGCTGCGTTCACTCGGCATCGACGCGGTCTACCAGCCGCTCAACGACATCGCCTCGCCGCACGGCAAGATCGGCGGCGCGGCGCAGAAGCGCCTCGCCAACGGCGGGGTGCTGCACCACGTGACCATGAGCTACGACATGGACGGCGAGCTGATGACCCAGGTGCTGCGCATCGGCCGTGAGAAGCTCAGCGACAAGGGCACGACGTCGGCAGCGAAGCGGGTCGATCCGCTGCGCAGCCAGACCGGGCTGCCCAGAGAGCAGATCATCGCGCGCATG
>CAYLMS010000013.1:0-12604 GCA_964384455.1 uncultured Microbacterium sp.
GTCATCCACGCCGCGATCGCTTGCTCCGGCTGCTCGACCTTCACGCGTTGATCCTGGGGGCGGTCAAGAGCTGCCCACTCGGCTGCGGCCGCAAAGATGTCGTGCGAGAACACGTTGATGTACTGCCAACACGCCCGCAGGAGCGGCCACCACACCTGCGGTGGAATCACCGGCGTGCTCAGCTCGGCGCTGGACTTCTGCCCGCTGAGCGCGATCGTGTGGAGATCTCCCCATGGACGGAATGGGATGCCTCCGCCAGAGAGGACTGCCGCGTAGGTGTGCAGTTCGCGAACAGCATCGACTGCTTGTCGCGTTCTGGAGGGGATCCCCATCGTCTTGACCTCAGTGAGGAAGCCGTCGAGGTGCGACTGATAGAGATCACGGAGTGGAGTGTCAGGGAGGTTGTCGGCGTACCACGCGGCGAACCGCTTCATGCCCTCAAGCTTGGAACGGATCGTCTTCACATGGGCGGGCGTTGCTCGCAGATAGATCATCTGCCCGCGCAGCACGGGATGCACAGGGTTGAGAAGTGCCATTGCGAGTTCGCGAGCACGAAGGTTCCACTCACCGATGAACGAGTCGAACAACAGCACCGCGGAATGGCGGCCCGCAGCAGGGTTCCACCCCAGGGCGCTGAGGTCCCAGCGATCCTCATCTCCGAAGGAGGGGATGGGGAAGTCATGTTCGAGGTGTCGATCTGAGATGACCGCCGTGTCGCTCGCCCAGTAGTCGCTCGCGAACAGCGACACCGGCTCGGCAGAGTACTCGCGATCGACGCTCACAGGTGGACTCCTCTCTGGGTGAGGGGCACATGGACAGAGGCGGTCTCGCACGCCGTCCGCGCGTTCTCGATCTCCGTCGGGGAGAACTCGTGGAGGATGCGTTCGACGTTGACCAACTGCTGGCCGTGTACCGCCGCGAACTGGGCCGGGGGCATCTCGTTCTCGTGACCGCGGAGAATCTCTCTGTACGCGAGGACTCGCGGCAGGTGATCTGCGAACACGATCGCGTTCGGGCACGCGAAGCACATCGATGGCCGATGCTCGCAGAGCCGCCCCGCGGGCGTGAAGGGCGATTCGTACGGTGACGTGCACTGAGTCACGTTGATTCCCTGGTCGGTGGCGCTCGAGGCCAACTCGGCGGCTGCGGCAGCACCCAGGTCGCCTGCTGCGTCGTCGACGGTGCTGGCCGCAGCACGAACGAAGACCGGCCCTCGTACTCGATCGAACACCTGACTCTGCGCCGCGTTGACGGCGTTGCCGGCCAGAACATGCACGGTTGTCGACTGCGCGTAGTGGCGTTGGTAGACAGCGATGCTGTGGTCGTCTCCCGCCGCGGCGTCAGCGCTGCGGAGCACTGCTGCACGAACACTCTTCACTGTCTTGCGTAGCCGGCGGGAATCGTATGGCTTTGATATCTCGGGCGAGATCGACATCAGAAGCGACGTGAAGGGGCGGCGCGAGAATGACTCCTGGCGCGCGACGAGATGCCGGGACGCGGTGCGCTGCACGGTGATGAACAAGGCGTCCGCGTCGGAGCCGCCCACCTCCTTTGCCTCCTCCCGAGCTGCCTCGGTGACAGCGATCAGGCGAAGTATGAGATCCCCTGCTCTCCACCCGGTGCCGTCGCGAGACCCGGTGATCGCGCATCGCACGGTTCGAGTTCGGTGGGCTCGCGCCTTGTGGAGCCGTACGCGGACCGAGTCAGTCGTGTGCTCGATGTCTGTGAGTCGAACGCCCGACCACTCTTCCGGCGCCGCGCCGCTTTCCAGCTGGAGGAGCGTGCGGAACGCAACGAGGTCCTCGCTGGACGGATAGATGTGAGTCAGCAGCTGTCGCGTGATCTGGCCGGCATTGGCGCTGATCGGTGACTGTTCGAGCGCGAAGTCGTCGTGGAGGTCGCTGAGCACACCCGATGCGCACGCGCGGAGGACATCAGCCTCGATCGATGCTCCGGGACGTCGTCCGAGATGGCGAATGCCCCACAGGACATCGGCGCTTCGTTCCCATCCTGTGCTTCGGGGATCGGTTGCGTTGGCGAGCAGCCGACGTCCGACTGCCAGACGAGCTTCCAATTCGCGGATTCGGGCGCGGCAGGCGTTGCGAATCGCGAGTCGCTCCGCGTTCGAGAACTCATCGAGCGGTGTGGAGTCGCCGCCCTGGTGCAGCACGTGCGCTTGCGCCCAACGGAGCGTGGCGTCGCTGACGTCACGACCGTTCGCTGCGTGGACGCGGACGAGAGCGCGGATCTGTCTGCCGTACTTGTACGGGATCGCGCTCTCCGGCGGGTAGTTGCCGGCCAACGCGGATTCCCACGCGTGCAACGCGTCGATGAGGGCGAGTCCCGGTGTTGCGAGACTCACAGTTCGCGGGCAAGCGTCAGGTAGACCGCGCAGGAGGCTCATCAGCGCCCGGCGGTACTGATACGCGGTGCCGTCGGTGTGACCCATGGCTCGACGCATGTCGATCAGCGCATCCGCGAGCTCAGCCGCAAGGACGGCGTGTGCGAAGTCGAGCGGGGCGAGTGTTCCATCGACGTTCGCGGTCGGAAGAACGAACTGCATCTGCCGCGGGGTGAGGTCGATGTTCGTCACACGACGTTCCGATCAGCGAGGACTGCGTCGGCGTATGTCATGCCCTCGTCGCTCCAGCTCTCGAATACGTCCTGGATGAGCGCATCGGTGTCCTCGATGTAGCGCAGGTAGACCATTGTCGTCGCCGGGTTCGAGTGCCCCAGCAACCGTTGCACTGTGAGTCGCGGGTTGATGGCGATGTGCTCGGAGAGCGTGGCTGGTCCCACGTTGCCTGCCCGTCGCTCCGCCTCGCGGGCCAGCGCCACATCGGTCAGCGATTTCAGGAGCACGACCGCGAAAGTGTGGCGCAGATCGTGCGGAGTGATCCGTGCACGGCGACCGCCCATCTCGTCCTGAGCGAGCCTCAGAGCACGGCCGCTTGCAGCCTCGAACGTCGCGTGCCATTGCCTGCGGCTGATCGGCAAACCGCCTCGACCGACGAACAGCCCCAGCGCCTCCAGCCCGTGGTCCCGCTCGATGACGGCAATTCGTCGCAGGTGCGGAGGCAGCTGGTGCAGCCGCCATCTCGATCGCCGCCCATTCACCCGGCCTCGCAGGACGCCTGCCGACACGTCGATCTCGTCGACGATGAAGAGCTCGGAGCGGCGTCGCCAGAGGGAGGCAGCTGACGCGCGGACGACTGCTCGGCGCTCCGTCTGCCGGTAGAGATCGACCGCCCGAAGCGTCGTGAGGGGGACGTGGACGCGTCGACGCTTCTGGTACTTCGCGCACGCCTCGAGCAAGACGGAGATGCCGGTGCCCGTCGGCGACGGGACTTCAGCGTCGAGCAGTGTGGAGAACTCACCGAGGCGCATCCCCGTCGTCACGGCCAGCTGCGCGCCCGCCTTTGAACGCAGGCTCGTTGTGCCCCGCCAACTCTCGTCCAGATCGCCCGCGGCGGTTCGTCCGCCGAGACCGACGTCGAGGAACGTGCGCCACTGCGCCTGCGTCAGCGGCCGAATGTCGGGCTCGCTCCTCCAACGCATCCGGAGCGGCGACGACCTTCCGATGGTGATCCACGGTTCGCGCTGGATCTGCCCGGTCTGAGTGAGCAGCTGATAGATCCCGCGGATCACGACCACGTCGCGTCGCCACGTCGCCGGCGACACCGGGCGCTCGGAACCGCTCAGCCGCCATTCGCGGAACGCGACGATGTCGTCGCTCGACGCATGGATGACGTCGGTCTGTCGCGTGGCGAGGAACGACGCAAACCGCATGGCGTCGTATGCGTACGCGCGAAGCGTCGCCGGGTCTGTCGACGCTGCGACGATCCGGAAGTACGTCAACCACGGCTCAACCGGCCGCCACCGATCGTCAAGAAGGATCGGCATCCCCGCGGGGAGCGAACGGGTGCGCGAGCAGATGTCTATGGCGCGCGCGTCGAAGTCGGCGGAGGGGGCGAGTTGGTGGTCGATGAAACGCAGATGCATCATGCTCCGGGGGTGCAGTCGGGTGGGTCGTTGAGACACTGACCGAACGTACACATAACGGCGTGCGGCACCGCCGGGTTCCTCGTCGCGGCGAGCGAGTACGTCCGCGATGCGCACGGTGACGCGCTGCTGGATGCTGCACAGCGGCGTCACTTTCACCACTCGATGTTCCACGGGTACGACTTCGACTCGACCATGCTGCGCATCGGCAGCATGAACCTGCTCATGCACGGCATCGAGTCGCCCGACATCCGCTACCGCGACTCGCTGTCCGAGGGCGCGGCGGCGGATGCCGAGAAGTTCACGCTCATCCTCGCCAACCCGCCGTTCGCGGGGTCGCTCGACTACGAGTCGACGGCGAAGGATCTGCAGCGCACGGTCAAGACGAAGAAGACCGAGCTGCTCTTCCTCGCGCTGTTCCTCAAGCTGTTGAAGCCGGGTGGTCGCGCCGCCGTCATCGTGCCCGATGGTGTGCTGTTCGGGTCGAGCACCGCGCACAAGACGCTGCGCAGGATGCTCGTGGAAGAGCAGAAGCTGGATGCCGTCGTCAAGCTCCCGTCCGGAGTGTTCCGCCCCTACGCGGGGGTCTCCACCGCGATCCTCTTCTTCACGAAGACGAACTCGGGTGGCACCGACGGCGTGTGGTTCTACGACGTGCGCGCGGACGGGTTCTCGCTCGACGACAAGCGCAACCCCGTCGAGGCGAACGACCTGCCCGACGTGCTCGCCCGGTGGCAGGCACGGGATGCCGAGAACGATCGCGCTCGCACCGAACAGAGCTTCTTCGTGCCAAAGGCCGACATCGCCGCGCAGGGGTACGACCTGTCGCTGAACCGATACAAGAAGGTCGTGCACGACGAGGTCGAGCACCGCGCACCGCTCGACATCATCGCCGACATCGAGAACCTGGATGCCGATATCACGGCCGACCTCGCCGAGCTGAAGGCGATGCTCGCGTGAGGACCGCTGCTCTGAGGGACCTCATTCGCCCCGCGGGAAGGCGGGCTGGTGAGCACAATGACGTCCCTGTCTACTCGGTCACCAAACACTCCGGGTTTGTACCGAGTCTGGAGTACTTCAAGAAGCAGGTATTCAGCCGAGACGTTGAAGGGTACAAGCTGGTCGAGCCGGGGGACTTCGCCTATGCGACGATCCACCTCGACGAGGGATCCATCGGTATCGCTCCCGAGCGCGGACTGATCAGCCCGATGTACACGGTGTTCCGGGCGAATGAGTCACGCGTCGATCCCGAATACCTGATCCGCTTTCTCAAAAGCCCCCGTGCGCTCGCTCACTACCCTCAGCTCGGGAAGGGCGCGATCCATCGCCGCAAGGCGATCTCGCTCGCGGCGCTCGGAAACCTTCCAGTGCCGCTTCCACCGCTTGAGGAGCAGCGGCGGATCGCCGCGATCCTCGACCGGGCCGACGCGATCCGCACCAAGCGCCGCCAGGTCCTCGCCCACCTGGACTCGCTCACAGACGCCCTCTTTAGCTCAATGTTCAACGGGCGTACCTTCGAAGCGCTCAAAGCAGGGACAGTGATGCCGAGTATGCGGAATGGGCTATCTCCTTCCACAGCGGGCGAGTATGCAGCCACGGCGCTCACACTGGCGGCAGTTACCCAGGGCAGCTTTGATCCAGGCGCGACGAAGGCAGGACAGTTTGCGGTAGAGCCATCGCCGGACAAACGCGTGAGTTCCCGAGACTTCATGATGTGCCGCGGGAACGGCAACCGATCACTCGTCGGAGTTGGCACCTACTCGCGTGAAGATCGCCCAGATCTCGTCTTTCCGGACACGGTGATCGCTGGACGCGTTGACACATCCTTGGCCGATTTGGCATTTCTCGAAGTGGCGTGGCGCCAGCCTGCGGTGCGGTCGCAGATCGAATCGGTCGCCCGTACGACAAATGGCACTTTCAAGGTAAACCAACAGACTCTCTCGGAGATCACACTCTTGGTGCCGCCGGTCCAACTCCAGCGTGCGTTTGCCGACCGAATCGCTCAAGTTGCGCGCCCAAGCGCCGCCATCCGACGCGCCCTCGCCGCCGACGACGAACTCTTCTCTTCACTCCAATACCGCGCGTTCCGAGGGGAGCTGTGACCGATGCCCCTTGAGATGAGGATGTGGCGCATCGACGGCCAGACACTGAAACCGCCCCCAGGCCGCCGCCCTCCGGCTGAGAACGGGTTGCACCAGTTCGTGAAGAAGCATCCGTGGGATCACCTCACCGGGCACGCCGTCGTCCGCGACGATCAGTAGGTTGACCCCATGGGGAACTTCGACTTCGTCCGCGAGACGCTCCCGCCGGTGCACGGCGACTGCGTGCGTGCGGAGTCGTATCTCTCCTCCGACCCGCGATCGGCCTGCTTCTACGGCCGCCGCGTCGTCGAGCGCCTCGTGGACTACCTCTACGACGTGCTCTCGCTTCCGGTGCCGTACCGGGACGACCTCGCCGCGAAGATCAGTGACGCCTCGTTCCGAACCCACGTCCCGGCGGCGATCGCGCAGAAGCTGACCGCCATCCGTCGCATCGCGAACACGGCCGTTCACGACAACCGGCAGATCGGGCCGGACGTGTCGCTCGCGGTGCTGCGCGAGGTGTTCCACGTGGTCGTCTGGGTGTCGTACCACCACTCCCCACGGCCCGAGGCCGCACCCCTCCAAGGGCAGTTCGATCCCGCGTCGGCATCCCATGCGGCACCGCTGTCTCGCGAGGAGGTCGCGCAGCTCGCGCAGAAGTTCCGCGAGCAGGACGAGACGCACGCACGACTGCTCGCCGAGCGGGATGACCGGCTCGCCGCCCACGAGGCCCAGATCGCCGACTTGAAGGCCCAGATCGCGGCAGCGCAGGCGTCCGCCGCCCCCGACACGCGCGACTACGACGAGGCCGCGGCACGCGACCTGTTCATCGACGTGCTGCTGCACGAGGCCGGCTGGCCCCTCGACCAGCAGCGCGACCGCGAGTACGAAGTGCACGGCATGCCGGTTTCGACGGGCTCAACCACCGGAACCGGATTCGTCGACTACGTGCTGTGGGGAGCGGACGGCCTGCCGCTCGCGGTCGTCGAAGCCAAACGCACCGCGAAGTCGCCGGACGTCGGGCAGCAGCAGGCGAAGCTCTACGCCGACTGCCTGGAGCGCGAGTTCGGGCGTCGCCCCGTGATCTTCTACACGAACGGCTACGTCCACCGCATCTGGGACGATGCGGGCGGATACCCGCCCCGTGAAGTCCTGGGCTTCTTCACGCGCGACGAGCTGGAACTGCTCATCCAACGCCGTCGTGCCAAACTCCCGCTGTCTCTCCAGCCGGTGAACACCGACATCGCCGGCCGGCCGTATCAGCAGCGCGCGATCAAGGCCGTCGGCGACACGTTCGACCGCCACCAGCGTGAGGCGCTGCTGGTCATGGCCACCGGCTCCGGCAAGACGCGCACGACGATCGCTCTGGTCGACCTGCTGCAGAAGGCGAACTGGGTGAAGCGCGTGCTGTTCCTCGCCGACCGCACCGCGCTCGTGAAGCAGGCCGCCAACGCGTTCAAGACGCACCTGCCCGGGTCGACCACCGTCAACCTCGTCACCGAGAAGGCGATCGACGGGCGGGTCTACGTGTCCACCTACCCCACGATGATGAACCTCATCGACGAAGTCGACGACGACCTCCGTCAGTTCGGTCCCGGATACTTCGACCTCATCGTCATCGACGAGGCGCACCGCTCGATCTACGCGAAGTACGGTGCGATCTTCGACTACTTCGACGCGATGCTCGTGGGCCTCACCGCCACCCCGAAAGACGAGGTGGACCACAACACCTACCGGCTCTTCCACCTCGAAGACGGCGTCCCCACCGACAACTACTCCCTCGACGAAGCGGTGGACGAGGGATACCTCGTGCCGCCGCGCGGAGTGAGCTTCGATGGCGGATTCCTCCGCTCGGGCATCCGCTACGACGATCTCAGCGACGACGAGAAGGAGCAGTGGGAGGCGGTGGACTGGGGCGACGACGGTCCGCCCGACGAAGTGGGCGCCGAGGAGATCAACCGGTTCCTGTTCAATGAGGACACGGTCGACAAGGTCCTCGAGACCCTTATGCGGCGCGGGTACATGGTCGCCGGCGGCGACCGGCTCGGCAAGACGATCATCTTCGCCAAGAACCAGCGGCACGCCGAATTCATCGAGCAGCGCTTCAACCTCGCGTACCCCGAGTACGCGGGCCACTTCGCGCGCGTGATCACCCACGGCACGCCCTATGCGCAGTCCCTCATCGACGACTTCTCCGTCACCGACAAGGCCCCCCACATCGCGATCAGCGTCGACATGCTCGACACCGGCATCGACGTTCCCGAGGTCGTGAATTTGGTGTTCTTCAAGCAGGTGCGCTCGAAGTCGAAGTTCTGGCAGATGATCGGCCGCGGTACGCGCCTGCGCCCGGACCTGTTCGGACCGGGCGAAGACAAGCAGGACTTCCTCGTCTTCGACTTCTGCGGCAACCTCGAGTACTTCAGCCAGGACCTGCCCGGCTCGGTGGGGCAGGTCCAGACCTCGCTCTCGCAGCGCCTGTTCGAGGCCCGGCTCGGCCTCGTGACCGCGCTCGGCGACACCGAACCCGAGCTGCGGACCTCGACGGCAGCCATCCTGCACGCCATCGTCGCCGGGATGAACCTCGACAACTTCGTCGTCCGGCCCCACCGTCAGACCGTCGAAGAGTTCGCCCGGGCGGATGCCTGGCAGCACCTCACCCCCGAGAAGGCGGAGCGCCTCCTGCGCGTCGCGGGGCTGCCGTCATCCGTGCGCGACGACGACGAAGACGCCAAGAGGTTCGACCTGCTGATCCTCCGCCGGCAGCTGGCACAGCTCGACGGCGACGCGGTTCTCGCCGAGCGGATCCGCGAGACGGTGCAGCAGATCGCGGCAGCCCTGCTCGGCAAGACCGCGATCCCGTCGGTGGCGGCGCAGGCCGTGCTCCTCGAATCCGTCGCCGGCGACGAATGGTGGATCGACGTGACGCTGCCGATGCTCGAGCTCGTACGAGTGCGCATCCGCAGCCTCGTGAGGTTCATCGAGAAGATTCGTCGCAGCCCGGTCTACACCGACTTCGAGGACCGTCTGGGCACCGGTGTCGAGATCCTCCTCCCGCGCGCGACGCCGGGAACGGACTTCGAACGCTTCCGATCCAAGGCCGAGGCCTACCTTCGCCAGCACCTCGACAACCTGGCGCTCCAGCGACTCCGGCGCAATAGGCGGCTCACGCCAGCCGACCTCACCGAGCTGGAGAGCATGCTCGTCGCTGCCGGCGCCGGCCCCGTCGATATCGTGTGGGCGAACGAGCGCGGCGGGGGCCTCGGGGTCTTCGTCCGCGGCCTGGTGGGGCTGGACCGCTCCGCCGCCACGGAGGCGTTCGCGAACTACCTCGACGACACGAGGTTCACCGTCGATCAGATCCGATTCGTGAACCTCATCGTGGAGGAGCTGACCCGCAACGGCGTGATGGACCCCGGCCGGCTCTTCGAGCCGCCGTACACCGATCACGCACCAACCGGGCCCGACCTCATCTTCCCGGAGGGCGACGTCGACCTCATCGTCCAGACGCTCCGCGACATCAACGTGACGGCGCTCCCCGCCGACGTCGCGTAGGGCGTGTTCCGGGATGTCGTCAATCAGAATCCGGTAACACGTAGTGTGCGCCGCGGCGTTCACCCTTCAAGACCAGACGCCCTTCATCGACGAGGTGCTTCAGCACGCGACGCGCCTGGGTCGGCGATGTCTGGCACAACTGTGCCGACTGACTGCGGGTGATCGTGCCGTAGGCCGTCACGCTTTTTGCACAAGTATGGTGCGCCGGTGCAGTCAATGAGCTGAGGTCATAGTTTTTGAATCGTGTGCCTAAACGAACCGGCGTCAGTCACCCGTCACTACTGTAGGTTCTCCATCGAGATGGCGGAAGATGCCGCAGTTCCACGGTAGTTGGCAGCGGTTTCGTGCATGGGATTCCACGCGAAATGGCGGATTCCTACACGCCCACTACATGGCGCCTGCCGCGGCCGCCCGACGATCGTCACCGCCGGCCTAAGCCAAGCCGTGCGATATTCGTGCGCAGCGGTACGGGGCGCGCGCGGCGACGTCCTTGGTGCGCCCGTACACCTCGACATCGATGGCATCCCCGTCGATCTTTGCCTCCCGCAGCAGCGTTCCCCGCCGCACCACGGACAAGCGCGCGACCCACCGCGTGTTGATCATCTTCATTGTCCGAGCGTCCTACAGCGCAGCGATGAGCCCCGGAAGATCCGTCATGCGGTCGAAGGTCATCGTGCGCTCGCCCGCGAGCCGCTCGGCGGAGGTCAGACCGGCATACGCGAACACGCGCATCCCCGCTGCGCGTGCCGCGCGCACACCGAACACGCTGTCCTCGACGACGACGCAGTCGGCCGGTGCGACGCCCATCCTCTTCGCCGCCCACAGGTAGACGTCCGGCTCGGGCTTGCCGCGCTCGACGTCCTCCGCGCTGAAGATCCTCCCGTCGAAGTGCGACAGCAGGCCGGTGGCGTGGAGGGATTCCCGGATGCGGGCGTGGCCGCTGTTGGAGGCCACGCACGTGGGCAGGGATAGCAACGCCAGGCTCTCATGGATGCCGGGAACGGCCCGCAGCTCGGTGCGGAACGCCTCGGCGTACCAGGCGCGGTATGGGAGCTCCCAGCCCGGTTCGAGCGGCCGCCCGAGCATTTCGGCGACGCCTGCCTGGTAGACCTCCGACGAAGCGCCCACGAACCGCTCGAGGATCTCGTCGAGCGACACCTCGCACCCGAGGTCCGCCAGCACCCGCCGGCCGACACGGGCGGCCAGCAGCTCGCTGTCGACGAGCACTCCGTCGCAGTCGAAGATCACGAGCTCGGGCGCTCGGGCGACCGCCACGCTACTTCCCGATCCCCTCGGCGAGGCCGCGGACGAAGAACCGCTGGGCCGCGAAGAAGAAGACGATCATCGGGATCGACGCGAGGGTCATGCCGGCGAAGATCATCGGGTAGTTCGTCGACAGCTTCGAGGCGAGGTTCGCGAGACCGACCGGGAGCGTCATCGTGTCCGTGCTGCTGACGAAGATGAACGCGAACAGGTACTCGTTCCACGCGAACAGGCATTGCAGGATGACGGCGGACACGACGATCGGCATCGACATCGGAAGGGTCAGCCTCCAGAACTGCTGCGCCCGCGTGCATCCGGCCAGTCGCGCCGCCTCGTCGACCTCGTGGGGCAGGTCCACCATGTACGAGCGGATCAGGAAAGTCGTGAACGGGATCCGGAACGCGGTGTAGAGGATGGTCAGACCGAGCAGCGAGTCGTAGATACCGAGACCCTGCAGGATGCGCAGCAGGGGGATCAGCGCGACCGTCGGTGCGAGCATCATCCCGCCGACGATGAGGAACAGCACCGTGCGCGAGAACGGGATCGTCAGCTTCGTCAGCCCGAACGCCGCCCACGCGCTGATCAGGGTGGTGGCGATGATCGAGGCGACCGTGACGATCACGCTGTTCCACATGTACTGGCCGACGCCGAGGTTCCACGCGTCGACGTAGTTCTTCCAGAACAGCGTGGTGGGCAGCCCAAAGGGGTCGGCCAGGAACTGCTGGTTGACCTTGAGGCTACTCAGGAGCATCCAGAACAGGGGGACGATGACGATCAGCGCCATCACGACGAGGATTCCCCAGATGATCAGGCGCAGGAGGATGCCGGCGAAGCCGAGCTTCGACACCGCGCGGTTGTCGGTCGCGGTCACCATTCGACTCTCCTTCGACGCGAGATCCACAGCTGGATGACCGCCAGCACGGCTGTGATCACGAACACGACAGTGGCGATGGCCGCCGCATAGCCGAACTCGTTGTTGATGAAGCCGGCGTGGTAGAGCCAGGTGCCGAGCACCTGACTGCTGTTGTTCGGCCCGCCTGCGGTCATGACCATCACCTCGTTGAACACCTGGAACGCCCCCGTCACCGTCACGATGATCAGCAGCGTGCTCATCTCCCGCACGAGTGGGGTCGTGATGTACCAGATGCGACTGAGCGGGCCCACCCCGTCGAGGTCTGCGGCGTCGAAGAGATCGCGCGGGATCCGCTGGATCGCGATGGAGTACAGGAGCGTCGTATAGCCGAAGCTCTGCCACTGGCTCATCACGATGATCGCCCAGATCGCCGTCGACTCCTGGCCGAGCCATGCCTGCGCGTACTGTCCGAGCCCCACGACGCGCAGGAACTCGTTGAGCAGCCCCGTCTGCGGCTGGTAGATGAAGTAGAAGAGCAGGCCTGCGACCGTGAGTGAGATCGCCGACGGGATGAAGTAGATCGCGCGAAGGATGCCGCCGTGCTTGCGCACGTATGTCTCCACCAGGGCCGCGAGCACCAGCGCGCCGGCCACCTGGAAGATCAGCGAGACGACCGCATACGCCGTGTTGTTGAAAAGTGATCGCCAGAAGATCGGGTCGTTCGCGGCCTGGAGGTAGTTGGCGGCGCCGATGAACTCGGGGTTGGGCTTGAACACCGACCACTGGAAGAAGCTCAGGTAGATGTTCTCCAGCAGCGGGTAGTAGACGAAGACGGCGATCAGCGCGAGCCCCG
>CAYLMS010000013.1:12614-16044 GCA_964384455.1 uncultured Microbacterium sp.
CAGAGGAACGACCGCCAGCCGCCGATCGCCCGCAGGGGCGATCGGCGGCTGACGGGGCGCTGTCCCCGCCCGGCGCGAGCACTCTTCGGAGTGATCAGCGCCTCGGTGGCGGTGACGTTGCTCACGGACGGGCTCCGCTCACTTGGATCCGGCAGCCGCCTGCTGCACGGACTTCATGACGCTCTCCGGGGTTCCGGTGCCGCCCACGAGAGCCTCGCCGCCGGCGAGGTACGCCTGCGCCACCTGCGGTGCTGTCACGGTGTCGAGCCAGATCGCAAGACTCGACGCCTTTCCGAGCTTGGCCATGGCCTCGATGATCTGCGGCTGGGTGGTGGCCGGATCCAGCGAGTCCTTCACGGGGCTCGGGTAGCCGCTCATGAGGTCCGGCATCTTGGCCGCGCCCTCCTTGGACACGATGAACTTGAGGAACGCGACGGCCAGGGCCGGGTTCTTCGACTTCGGGTTCACCATGAACAGGTCGGGCGCGCCCACGAGGGAGCCGGTGTCGCCCCTGGCGTCACTGGCGGCGGGCAGCTGGAACAGGCCGAAGCCGTCCTTGTCCAGCGGGGTGTCCTTGAGGAGCCCGATCTCGAGCGACTCAAGGTACATCATGGCCGCCTTGTCGGAGCCGAAGGCCACCTGCGCGTCGGTGTGGTCGATGCCGTTGCCGGTCGTGCCCGTGGTCGTGCACTGTTCGATGATCTCCTTGAACTGCTCGAGCGCCTTGACGTAGCCGGGGTCGGTGAACGATCCCTTGTCCGACGAGTAGTCCTTCGCGAGGGTGTCGGCGGGCACGTTGTACGCGTTCAGCTGCGTGACGTAGTGGAGGGCCGGCCAGCCGTCCTTGTTCCCGAAGTTGACCGGGGTGATGCCCTTCGCCTTCAGGGTCTTGCACGTGCTGAGGAGCTCCTCGAACGTCGTGGGCACCGTCAGGCCGTTGTCCGCGAAGATCTTCTTGTTGTACATCATGAACTTCGCGTCGAGGTCGATCGGAACCCCGTAGTTCTTGCCGTTGTACTCACCGGCGCCGACGGCCGAAGGGACCAGCGACTCGTTCCACGCCGTGCCCTTGCCGATGGCGGAGGTCAAGTCGAGCGCGAGACCGGCGTCGACGAACTGCTTCGCGTAGGACCCGGGCCACGAGAAGTAGATGTCCGGGATGCTGTTGGAGGACGCCAGCACCTTGATCTTGTCCTTGTAGCCCTGGTCGGATTCCTGCTGCACGTTGACGGTGACGCCGGGGTGCGCCTTCTCGAACTCCTTGGCGAGCTCGGGGAAGTATTTCGACACGCTCGGGTCGGAGAACTTGTTGACCATCGAGATCGTGCCGCTGTAGTCGACTTTGCTCAGGTCCGCGGTACTGCTGCCGTTTCCCGTGGACTGCGCTGCGCAGCCGCTGAGAAGAAGCACCGCCCCGGCGACCCCCGCAAGGACCTTCGTCTGCCGTGATGGCCTCATGTTCGCACTCACCTCTCTGTGTCACGTGCGCCGCGCGCCGCGGTCAGAGGCAGTCTAAACACCGGTTGAGACCGGTGTCAATCACGTCGCGGTAACGATCAGGATTCGAGAAGCAGGCCACACGGTGCCCCGTTGTGCCGCATCCGACGGGCCCTCAACGCTCGCCATACACGGAGCGAGCCGCGGAATCATGTCCATTTCGCCGGAGTTGACGATCAGTCCTCTGACCACTCATACTGTTGTCCGACAATATGCACGTAGCGCTGACGCCGACGGAAGGACCCACCGCATGCTCAACTTCGACGCCGAGAGATTCATCCGCATCCAGAGCGGAGCCCTCGACCTCGCCGGCCCGCTCCAGGAGCTCGTCGACGCCCTCCTCGCGCAGGGCGCGAAGAACCTGTTCTTCCTCGGTGCGGGCGGCGCGGGCAAGCTCATGGAACCGGCCGCCCAGCTCCTCACCCGCAGCTGTGAGTTCCCGGTCCACCTCGAGAACGCGGCAGAACTGGTGGCGATGGGCTCGTCGAACCTCGGACCGGGATCGATCGTCGTTATCCCGTCGCTGTCGGGCACGACGCGCGAAGCGGTGGCGGTCCTCGAGTTCGCGCAGCAGCGCGGTGCGAAGGTGATCGGCCTCACGGCCCACGAGGACTCGCCCGTCGCTCGGCAGGCCGACTTCACGTTCACCGCGTTCGCGGAGGACGACACGTCGTCGGAGTCGTTCTATCTCCAGTCGCTCGTCATCGCCCTGTCGATCCTGCACCGGCTCGGCCGCTATGACGGGTTCGAGTCGACGCTGGCGCAGCTACGCACGCTGCCGGAGTCCCTCGTCGCCGTCAAGGAGGCGTTCGAGGAGACCGCCGCGCAGATCGCGCGCGACATCCAGCACGACGAGTACCACATCGTGACCGCCGCCGGCCCCGCATGGACGGAGGCCTGGTACTACGGGACCTGCATCCTCGAGGAGATGCAGTGGATCCGCACGCGCCCCGTGCACTCTTCCGACTTCTTCCACGGCACGCTGGAGCTCGTCGAGGCCGGCGTCAGCGTCCTCGTCTTCAAGGGCGAGGATGCCTCCCGCCCACTCGTCGAGCGCGTCGAGCGCTGGCTCCCCTCGGTGACGGATCGGATGACGGTCATCGACACCGCAGCGTTCGCCCTGCCGGGCATCTCGCCTGAGGTCCGCGCGCTGATCCCGCATGTGCTCATCGCGACCGTGCTGGAGCGGGTGAGCGCCCACCTCGAGGTGCTGCGCGACCATCCGCTGACGACGCGTCGCTACTACCGCCGCATCGAATACTGACGGTGGTGGCGGCGGTGGTCAGCAATGCCCGCGTGGCGGTGGTCGGCGACAATACCGTCGACCGCTACCTCGGAGGCCCCGAGTACGTCGGCGGGAACGCGCTGAACGTCGCGGTGCAGCTGCGCCTCCAGGGCGTCACGGCCACGTACTTCGGCGCGGTCGGCGCCGATGCAGACGGCCGGGAGATCGCGGGCGCGCTCCGCCGCCACGGTGTGGGGACCACAGGGCTCGTGACCGCAGACGGCCCGACCGCGGTCACCGAGATCCGGGTGACACCCGCGGGCGACCGCGTGTTCGTGCGCGAGGACTTCGGCGTCACCGCCGACTACCGGCCGTCGGATGCGGAGCTCGCCCTCATCGCCGGGCACGACTGGGCCCACATCGGGATGCTCCCCCGGGCCGCCGAAGCCGTGACGAGGCTGCGTGCGCTGGCCCCCGGCATCCGGATCAGCCAGGACTGCGCGGTGTCCTCCGGGTACGCCGGGCTCGACGTCGCGTTCTGCTCGACGGGGGAAGACGTCGCAGCCGCCCGGCGCGCGGCTGACGGTGCGCTGTCCGCAGGCGCCGCGCTGGCAGTCGTCACGCGCGGCGCGGCGGGGGCGTTCGCCTCGGACGGCCGCCGCAGCTGGCGATGCGCCGCTCTGCCCGTCGATGTCGTCGACACCACGG
>CAYLMS010000014.1:0-2499 GCA_964384455.1 uncultured Microbacterium sp.
GCGCTGCCCCGGCCGCCCGCCGAGCCCCCCCGCGGTCGGCCAGCCCTCACCCGGTCGCCCCGCCCTCACCCGGTCGCCCAGCCCCCACCCGGTCGCCGAGCCCTCACCCGGTCGCCGCGCCCTCACCCGGTCGCCGAGCCTGTCGAGGCGTGCCGCCACCCGGTCGCCGCGCCCTCACCCGGTCGCCGAGCCTGTCGAGGCGTGCCGCCGCACCCGGTCGCCGAGCGTGTCGAGGCGCGCCGCCCGCTCAGTCGGCCGCGCGCCTGGCTTCCCAGCCGCTGCGCACCATGTCGTCCACGGAATACCGCATGGCCCAGTCCAAGTCCCGCGCGGCCAGCTCGCCGGTGGCGACGATCCGATCGGGGTCGCCCGGGCGTCGCGGCGCGAGCTCCGGCGTGAAATCGATACCGGTCACCCGGGCCATGGCATCCATGATCTCCCGCACTGACAAGCCGTTCTGCGATCCCAGGTTGTATGCCGGTTCGAGCATGTCGCCCGCAGCGAGCCGCTGCGCGGCCACCACGTGCGCGGCGGCGATATCGGCAACGTGCACATAGTCGCGCACGTTGGTGCCGTCGGGGGTGTCGTAGTCGTCGCCGTTGATGCGCGGCGCCCGTGCTGCCAGCAGCGCCTCGAACACGAGCGGGAACAGGTTGTGCGGACTCGAGTCGTACACGTCGCGATCGCCCGAACCCACGACGTTGAAATAGCGCAGCGACGTGTGCCGCAGCGGATGCTCCGTGCCTGCCGTCGCGATCGCCTGGTCGCGCAGCATCCATTCGCCGATCAGCTTCGACTCGCCGTACGGCGACGCGGGCCGCTTGGGCAGCTCCTCGGTGACGAGCGGCACGTCGGGGGTGCCGTAGACGGCCGCCGACGACGAGAACACGAGGCTGGTGACATCCGCGGCCGCCATCGCCTCGAGCACCACCCGGGTGCCCTCGACGTTCTGCGCGTAGGTGTGCAGCGGGCGCTGCACCGACACTCCCGCGTACTTGAAGCCGGCGACATGGATGACCCCGGTCACCCGGTGCGCGCGCAGCGTGCGCTCCACGAGGTCGCGGTCGAGGATCGTGCCGTGCACGAACGGCACCCCGGCCGGCACGAACGACGCGTGTCCGCTGGACAGGTCGTCGATCACCACGGGCTCAAGACCCGCCGTCGCCAGCGCACGCACGATGTGCGCTCCGATGTACCCTGCGCCCCCGGTGACGAGCCAGCTCATGGCATCCCTCCTCGCGCGGGGCGGGACCCCGGCCCCATGAGACTACCGTCGGAGTATGCCGCGCCGGATCGTGTTCGCTCCCGACAGCTTCAAGGGCTCGTTGCCCGCCACCGCGGTGGCGGAGGCGCTGGCCAGGGGCTGGGCCGACGTGTCGCCCGACGACGAGACGGTGCTCCGGCCCATGGCCGACGGGGGCGAGGGCACGCTCGCGGCGGTCGAGGCGTCCGTGCCCGGCGCCCGGCGCATGCCCGTGACCGTGACCGACCCCGCGGGCCGCGCCAAGGACACCCACTGGCTGCTGCTGCCGCCCGGCGAAGGCGCCCCCGGCGGCGTCGGGGTGGTCGAGCTCGCCTCGACCAGCGGCATCGAGCTGCTCGGCCGGTTCCGACTGCCGTGGGAGTCGCACACGGCCGGATTCGGGCAGGCGATCGCCGCGGCGCTCGACCACGGGGTGTCGCGTCTGGTGCTCGGCATCGGGTCGAGCGCGTCGACCGAGGGCGGGGCCGGGATGCTGATCGCCCTCGGCGCGCGCCTGCGCGATGCCGCCGGCAGCATCGTGCCGCCCGGGGTGCGGGGCCTCGCCGCCATCGCCGAGATCGACCTGTCGCGGCTGCGGCCGTTGCCCTCCGGCGGCGTCGTGGTGCTCGCCGACGTCGCCAGCCCGCTGCTCGGCCCCGCCGGGGCGGCCGCGATGTTCGGCCGGCAGAAGGGCCTCGAGTCCGCGGACGACATCGCCGAGGCGGATGCCGCGCTCGCGCACTTCGCGCGTGTGCTGGCCGACGCGCTTCCCGGCGCCGACCCGCACGCGGCGGGAGCCGGTGCCGCCGGCGGCACCGGCTTCGCGCTGCAGGCCTGGGGTGCACGCCTGGTGCCAGGGGCAGCGGAGGTCGCCGCGCTGGTGGGGCTGCCCGAAGCGCTGGCGGGAGCGGCGGTGGTCGTGACCGGAGAGGGCGCGTTCGACGTGGCATCGGCCGCGGGAAAGGCGCCGACCGCGGTGGCGGCGGTCGCCGCCGCCGCGGGGGTGCGGGCGGCGCTGGCCGCCGGGCGCATCGCGCCCGGCGCTGACACCTCGGACTTCGCCGCGTGCGTGTCGCTGACCGACATCGCGGGGTACGAGGAGGCGGCGCTGGCAGACCCGGCGTACTGGCTGCGCGCCGCCGGTGCGGCGCTCGCCGACAGGTTTCGCGGCTGACACTCTGCTGGCGCGCCGCATCCAGCACCTCGGCACGCGCTGGGTCTGCACGTCCTCGATGCCGAAAAGGTAGCGGAAGACG
>CAYLMS010000014.1:2509-15768 GCA_964384455.1 uncultured Microbacterium sp.
CTATCCGTCGCGCCCGTGCGCGGCTCGCAGGAGATCGTGGGTCCGAGGCGCGTGCGCGCGCCTCTGACGACGGGTTCTCCTGCCTCGCGAACGCGGCGCCTCGACCATCGCCGGCCGCATAGCGGCGCGTCGCACCGCTATGCGCCGCCGAGCGCCTCGGCCACGACCGCGCGAGCCTCGGCCTGCACCTGTGCGAGATGTTCCGGGCCGCGCAGCGACTCGGCGTAGAGCTTGTACACGTCCTCCGTGCCCGACGGGCGGGCCGCGAACCAGGCGTCGGCGGTCTGCACCTTCAGACCGCCGATCGCGGCGCCGTTGCCAGGCGCGTGCGACAGTTTGGCGGTGATCGGCTCGCCGGCGAGGCTCGTCGCCGTCACGGCGTCGGGGGCGAGCCGGCCGAGCGCCGACTTCTGTGCGGGGGTGGCCGGGGCATCCACCCGCTGGTAGGCCGAGGCGCCGTACTCCGCCTCCAGCTCCGCATAGCGCTGCGACGGGGTCTTGCCCGTGACCGCGAGGATCTCGCTGGCCAGCAGGCAGAGCAGGATGCCGTCCTTGTCTGTGGTCCACACCTTGCCGTCCATGCGCAGGAACGAGGCCCCGGCCGACTCCTCGCCGCCGAAGGCCACCGAGCCGTCGAGCAGGCCTGGCACGAACCACTTGAAGCCGACCGGAACCTCCAGCAGCCGGCGGCCGAGCGCGGCCGCGACCCGGTCGATGATCATCGACGACACCAGGGTCTTGCCCACCGCGGCATCCGCCCGCCAGCCGGGACGGTGCGTGTAGAGGTAGTCGATGGCGACGGCGAGGAAGTGGTTGGGGTTCATCAGACCGGCGTCGGGGGTGACGATGCCGTGCCGGTCGGCGTCGGCGTCGTTGCCGGTGAGGATGTCGTACTCGTGGCGCCGGGCGACCAGCGCCGCCATGGCCGAGGGGGAGGACGGGTCCATCCGGATCTTCTCGTCCCAGTCGAGCGTCATGAACCGCCAGGTGGGGTCGACGTCGGGGTTGACCACGGTGAGGTTCAGCCCGTGGCGCTCGGCGATGAGCGCCCAGTACTCGACGGATGCTCCGCCGAGCGGGTCGGCACCGATGCGCACGCCGGCGCGGCGGATCGCCTCGACGTCGATGATGGATGCCAGGTCGCCGACGTATCCCGCGCGGAAGTCGTAGCTGCCGAGGGCGTCGTCGTCGATGTCGGCGTGCGGGGTGCGCCGCACCTCGCCGAGACCTGCAGCGATGAGCGCATTGGCGCGATCGGCGATCCAGCCGGTGGCGTCGGTGTCGGCTGGGCCGCCGTGCGGCGGGTTGTATTTGAATCCGCCGTCGCGCGGCGGGTTGTGGCTCGGGGTGACGACGATGCCGTCGGCGCGCGCGGGGTCGTCGTTGGCGCGGCCGCGGTTGTAGCTGAGGATCGCGTGGCTGAGCGCGGGCGTGGGCACCCAGGAGTCGCGGGAGTCGAGCCGCACGTCCACGCCGTTCGCGACGAGCACCTCGACGGCGGTGCGCTCGGTGGGCAGCGACAGGCCGTGCGTATCGCGGCCGAGGAACAGCGGGCCGGCGATGCCCTGCGCCGTGCGGTAGTCGACGATGGCCTGGGTGGTGGCGAGGATGTGGTCCTCGTTGAAGCTCGTGGCCAGCGACGATCCGCGGTGGCCGCTGGTGCCGAAGGCCACGCGCTGCGCGGGGATCGAGGCATCCGGATGCAGATCGTAATAGGCGGCGATCAGCTCATCGACGTCGATGAGGTCGCGGGCTTCGGCGGGCGTTCCTGCACGGCTCATGCCACCAGTCTGCCCCGTCGCCCCTGGCGCTGTCAGGTCACCGGTCGCGACTTGGCGCGCCTCCTTCGCCGTCCTACACTCCCGCCCGGCACCGCCCGTGACCCGCCAGGCACGCCCCTCAGCTCGCCAGGCATCATCCCCGACCCGTTCGGCTCGCAGGAGATCTCGGCACCAGAGCCTCTCGGCGCGCGCCAGCGCCCGCCCTGTCCTGCGAGCCGAACGCCGCAACGCGCCGCCCGTGAGCCGAGCCGCAGCTTCCCCGAGCCGAACCCCGCGCCGCCCGCGGCGACCGCGCCGCTAGGCTGTGCACCGTGACTTCCGCGCCCGTCCGCCGCACCTACAGCTACCTCGGACCGGCCGGAACCTTCACCGAGGCGGCCCTGGCGCAGGTGCCCGAGGCCCGCGGGCACGACTGGCGGCCCGTGCGCAATGTCGGCGAGGCACTCACCGACGTGGTCGAGGGCCGCTCCGACGCCGCGATGATCGCGATCGAGAACTCGGTCGACGGCGGGGTGTCCACGGCGCAGGACGCCCTGGCCACCATGCCCGGCTTGCGCATCGTGGGCGAGTACCTCGTGCCGGTCGACTTCGTGCTGGTGGCCCGCCCGGGCACCCGCCTCGAGGATGTCACGCTCGTCGCCGCCCATCCGGTGGCCTACGCGCAGTGCCTGCAGTGGCTCACCGCCGCACTGCCCGCCCACGCGCACCTGCCCGCCGCGAGCAACATCGCCAGCGCGGTGGGCCTGCTCGACGGCACCAGCGACGCGGATGCCGCGATCGCGGCCCCTGGCATCGCCGAGCATCACGAGGTCGAGGTGCTGGCATCCGGCATCGGCGACAACCCCAACGCCGTCACCCGCTTCGTGCTGGTGGCGAAGGCCACGCCCCCGCCACCGCCGACCGGCGCCGACAAGACCTCGCTCATCGCCGAACTGCCCGACGACCACCCCGGCGCCTTGGTCGAGATGCTCGAGCAGTTCGCCACCCGCGGCATCAACCTGTCGCTGCTGGCTTCGCGCCCGATCGGCGACGCCCTCGGTCGCTACCGCTTCGTGATCGACGCCGACGGCCACGTCGAGGACGAGCGCATGGCCGACGCCCTGCTGGGCCTTCGCCGCTTCAGCCCGAAAGTCATCTACCTCGGCTCGTATCCGCGGGCCGACCGCCAGATCGTGCACTACCCCGAGCGATACGCCGACGACGTGTTCGTCGAGGCGAGGGACTGGCTGCGCGGTCTCGTCTCCGGAGCCCCCGAGGAGTGACATGGAACCCTTCCACCCGGATGCCGCCGACCCTGTGCACGCGCGTCTGCTCGACCGGCTGCGTGCCGAAGAGATCGGATGGCTCGGCAGCACCGGCCGCGACGGCTACCCGCACGCCGTGCCGGTGTGGTTCCTCTGGCACGACGACACCGTGCTGATCTTCAGCAGCCCTGGTGCGGCGAAGGTGAAGAACCTGCGCGCCGACCCGCGCGCACTGTTCCACCTCGAGGGCGGCCCGCGGGGCGAGCACCTGCAGCTGCTGCAGGGCACGGTGGAGTTCTCCGACTGGCCCACGTCCGCCTGGCTCGAACAGGTAGGCGACGCCTTTCTGCAGAAGTATGCGGAGGGCATCGTCGAGTTCGGCGCGACGCCCGAGTCCTTCGCCGCGGACTACCCGCTGGCGCTCGTCTTCCGCCCGCACAAGTTCATCGGCTGGTAGCTCGCGCCCCGCGCAACGTCGTCCGCGACCCGAGCACTCACACCCCCGACACGTTGTGCCCGCGCGGCAACGTCACCACCAGCGCGCCTGCCGCCACCCGGGTGCGCACTTGCACCGCCGCACCGAACTCGTCGCCGTCGAGCTGCACAGGCTGCGCCGTCGCCGTGGCCAGCTCCACCCCGGTGCCGCGGAAGTAGTGCACGGCGCTGTCTTTCGTGCGCAGCGCCAGCACGCGCCGCCCCGCGCGGAAGCGGCGCAGTACGCTGTTGTCCCACGCCACCCGCCGCCACACCAGCAGCCAGCCGAGCGGCCCCTTCGGCTGCACCACCACGATGTCGAGCTGCCCGTCGACGACGGATGACTCGGGGATGAGCTCGAGCCCCGCCGGCAGCGACCCACAGTTGGCGAACATCACGCTGTGCACCTTGGTGGAGTGCAGCCGGTGGCCGTCGACCTGGTACATCACGCGCCACGGCTTGGCGGCCGGCAGCGATCGCGCGGCCCCGTCGACGTAGGCCACCCAGCCGACCGACCGCTTCAGCTTCGGGTTCGTGTTGGCGATCATCGCGGCATCCAGCCCCATGCCGCCGAGCACGACGAACGCATGCTCCTCGCTCGTTCCGTCTGCCCGCGTCAGCGTCGCCCAGCCGATGTCGATCGCCGCCGTGTCGCCGTCGAACGCTGTCGCCACCATCGCCGCGGCATCCGTCAGCGGCAGCCTGAGGTTGCGGGCCAGCAGGTTGCCCGTGCCGCTCGGCACGATCGTCAGCGGCACGCCCGAACCGGCCACCGCCTCGGCCGCCGCGCGCACCGTGCCGTCGCCTCCCGCCACGAGCACGGCGGATGCCCCGCAGGCGAGAGCCTCGCGCACCGCCTGCTGCCCCGGATCGTCGACGGTCGTCTCCAGCAGCAGCGGCTCGGCCCAGCCGGCCTTCGCCGAAGCAGCGACCACCGCAGCGCGCAGGGCGGGCGCGTCGGCCTTCACGGGGTTGCAGATCAGCGCCGCACGCCGCACTCCGCTCCCCGCCATGCCCTCACGATAGCCGCGCACGCCCGCGGCTAGACTGCACGGGTGATCGATCCTGCCGTGCTCCGCGACGATCCCGACCTCGTGCGCCGGTCGCAGCGGGCGCGCGGCCACGCACCCGACACGGTCGATGAGGCCCTCGCGGCCGATCGCGCGCGCCGCGCCGCGATCACCGAATTCGAGCGGCTGCGCGCCGAGCAGAACGCATTCGGCAAGACGGTGGCCGCCGCCGCGAAAGCCGACAAGCCCGCGCTCGTGGCGCAGGCCAAAGACCTCTCGGAGCGGGTCAAGCGGGCCCAGCAGGCAGCGAGCGAGGCGGAGGATGCCGCGACCGCGGCGTTCGCGCGCATCGAGAACCTCGTGATCGACGGAGTGCCGGCCGGCGGCGAGAACGACTTCGTGCTGCTGAAGACCGTGGGCGAGAAGCCCTCGTTCGACTTCGCCCCGCGCGACCACCTCGAGCTCGGCGAGCTGCTCGGCGCGATCGACATGGAGCGCGGCGCCAAGGTGTCGGGGGCGCGGTTCTACTTCCTGCGCGGTGTGGGCGCCCGGCTGCAGCTCGCGCTGATGACCTACGCGCTGAACACGGCCGTCGCCGCCGGCTTCACCCCGATGATCACGCCCACGCTGGTGCGCCCCGAGATCATGCGCGGCACCGGATTCCTCGGTGAGCACGCCGACGAGGTGTACCGGCTGGAGGCCGACGACCTCTACCTGATCGGCACGAGCGAGGTGGCACTGGCCGGCTACCACAAGGACGAGATCCTCGACCTGACGGCCGGCCCGCTGCGCTACGCCGGCTGGTCGACGTGCTACCGCCGCGAGGCCGGCTCCTACGGCAAGGACACCCGCGGCATCATCCGGGTGCACCAATTCGACAAGCTCGAGATGTTCGTCTACGCCGACCCGGCAGATGCCGAGGCCGAGCACCTGCGGCTGCTGGCGTGGCAGGAGCAGATGCTCGCCTCGCTCGGCCTGAGCTACCGCGTGATCGACATCGCGGCCGGCGACCTCGGGTCTTCGGCGGCGCGCAAGTACGACGTGGAGGCGTGGGTGCCCACGCAGCAGGCGTACCGCGAGCTCACCTCCACGAGCAACTGCACCACTTATCAGGCCAGGCGGCTCGACATCCGCCATCGTCCCGACGGCGGGCGCACCGAGCACGTGGCGACGCTGAACGGCACGCTCGCCACCACGCGGTGGATCGTCGCGCTGCTCGAGACGCACCAGCGCGCCGACGGCTCGGTGGCGGTGCCCGAGCCGCTGCGTCCGCTGATCGGGCTCGACGTGCTGGAGCCCGTCGCGTGACGGCGGGCGCCGACATCCCGCCGGTCGCCATCGCCGCCACGGACCCAGGCCCAGTCGCGACGGATGCCGCGGCGGTCGCCGAACCGCTGCTGATCGTGCTCGACCTCGACGGCACCGTGCTGCTCGAGGACGAGTCACTCAGCCCCGGGGTGGTCGACGCGGTGCGCCGCGCCCGCGACGAAGGGCATGAGGTGATGGTGGCCACCGGGCGCAGCTGGGCGGGCACGCGCGGCGTGCTGCGCGTGCTGGGGCTCGCGCCGGAGTATGCGGTGTGCTCGAACGGCGCGGTGATCCTACGGCGGGTCTCGGCCGACGATCTGGACTACGAGCGCGCGCACGTCGACACCTTCGACCCGACGCATGTGCTCGAGCTGCTGCAGGCGCACCTGCCCGATGCGGCCTACATGGTGGAGCTGCCCGACGGGCAGCGGCTCTACACCCAGGAGCTGCCCGACTGGAATCTGCTGCAGGCGCGGCGGGTGGACTTCGCCGCGCTGAGCGGGCAGCAGGTGTCGCGCGTGGTCGTGGTGGCGCCCGACAAGAGCGAGCGCGACTTCGCCCGCATCGTCGACGAGATCGGGCTGAACCATGTGTCGTACGCGATCGGCTGGTCGGCGTGGCTCGACATCGCGCCCTACGGCATCGACAAAGGCACGGCGCTCGAGCGCGTGCGCGACTGGCTGGGCGTGCCGGGCGACCGGGTGATGGTGGTCGGCGATGGGCGCAACGACGTGGGCATGTTCCGCTGGGCGCTCGAGCACGGCGGCCGTGCGGTGGCGATGGCGCAGGGTCCCGCGGAGGTGCGCGCCGCCGCCGGCGAACTCACCACCTCGGTGGCCGACGGCGGCGTCGCCGCGCTGCTCGCCCGGCTCGCCTGCGGGCACGGCGGGCGCGTCGGCTAGACTCGTCGCCGGTCGGCGGATGCCGCGGCATCCGGCCTGGAGGGTTGTCCGAGCGGCCGATGGACCCGGTCTTGAAAACCGGTGGGCAGCGATGTCCCGTGGGTTCGAATCCCACACCCTCCGCGTGCGGGCGCGTGCTTTCAGTGTCCGTCCAGTGGGATCTGGGAGAATAGGGCGAATCGCCCCCCGAGAGGATCCCGAGTGAGCGATAGCCCCAAGCCCCGTCGCCCCATCGCCCGGCACGGACGTCTGCGCTCGCCGCATCCGGTCGCCCAGCTGCTGCGGCTGCTGTCGGTCGCGGTCGCGGTCGTGCTCGTGAGCGCGATCGGGGTCGGCGCGTTCACGGTGTGGGACACCGCGCGGGCCCTCGGCGACTCGGTGGTCGTGCTGCCGAGCTCCAAGCCCATCCCGCCCGACATCGGCGAGATCGAGGGCGGCATGAACCTGCTGCTGGTGGGGTCGGATTCGTGCGAGGGGCAGAGCATCGCGCTGTTCCCGCGGTGCGCGGCGAAGGATGCCCCGGGCGAGCGCAACGACGTCACCATGCTGATCCACATCAGCGACAAGCCGCGCCGGGTGACGGTGGTGTCGTTCCCGCGCGACATGCTCGTGTCGATCCCGTCGTGCCCCGACGGCAAGGGCGGGCACTATTCGGCGATGAGCTCGCAGATGCTGAACGCGTCGTACGGCTACGGCGGGCTGGCGTGCACGGTGATGACGATCGAGAAGCTCACCGGCGTGCGGGTGCAGGGCGCGGCCGCGATCCGGTGGACCGGCGTGATCAACATGTCCGATGCGATCGGCGGCGTCGACGTGTGCGTGACCGGCACGATCAACGACGGCAACACGGGGCTGCATCTGAAGGCCGGGGAGTATTCCCTGAAGGGCGTCGAGGCGCTGCAGTTCCTGCGCATCCGGCATGGGATCGGCGACGGCTCCGACCTCGGTCGCATCTCCAACCAGCAGCAGTTCATGTCGTCGATGGTGCGCAAGCTGCAGAGCGAGAACGTGCTGGGCAACCCCGGCACGCTGTTCAAGTTCGCGACCACCGCGATGGCGCAGGTGCAGCAGAAGCAGCTCGTGCTCAGCGACACGATCGCGAACCCCACCGTCATGGTGCAGGTCGCGATGGCGTTGAAGTCGGTGCCGTTCCAGGATGTCGTGTTCGTGCAGTACCCGACGCGCTATGCGCCAGGCGACGGGGCGAGCCGGGTGCTGCCGGTCACCGGTGCGGCATCCGCCCTGTTCGACGCGCTCGCGCAGAACAAGGCCATCCGGCTCACCGGGCAGGCCAGCCAGGGCTATTCGCAGCAGGTGAAGGGCGAGGTGACGCAGACGCCGACCGCCGCCCCCACGGCAGCGCCGTCGCCGTCGGGCTCCGCCGCGCCCACCCCCTCGCCGACGACGGATGCGGCGGTCGCGCTGCCGAGCGAGATCTCGGGCACGACCGCCGCGCAGGTCACCTGCACGGTGCCGCAGCGCTGAGCCGGTTCGCGGGACCGGTGTCGTCTCGGCGAGCCCCGGGGCAGTGCGGCCCATTCGTCGGCGGAGGGCACCTGTCGATATGATGGCGGGGCGCATCCGCCCGTTCACTCGGGCAGCGGATGCCTGGAGACGTCGCATAGTCAGGCCTAGTGCACCACCCTGCTAAGGTGGAGACCCCGTAAGGGGTCCGAGGGTTCAAATCCCTCCGTCTCCGCCAAAAATTCCTGATCAGATTTGATTCCGTGTCAAGTTGCCCACAACCGCACGTTAGCCTTCTTAGGCGACTTTATTTCATTCTTGCAAAGTCAAATCAACTCCCAAACGGGGATTGGTTGCAGCCCTCGACCGGTTCGCCGCCGATCGGCCGGTCGCCATCGACGCGACTTCACATCCCGCCGTCTCCGACCCGTTGTTCCGGGTCAGAAGCTGCTTTCGATCCGCTCGAAGCGGCCGTGGAGACGTGCAGGGCCTCCTCCACAGGGGGCGCGTCTGCGGCGTTCTCCACAGCTTCAACGAGTCGGTGAATCGTGCTGGCCGTGCGCGGCGAGGATCACCGCATGGGAATCCGCTACTACGCATACGCCTTCGATGCTGCACTTGCCCAGCAGGCCATCGATGACCCCCGCAGCATCCTCTCGAGTGATCCGCTCGCGGATGCCTGGGGTATGGAGCCGCACGCCAGCGTGAGCGTCGCGACGTTCGAGCAGGTCTCGCCGAAGCGCGACATGCTCTACCTCGACAAGGCTTGGTCCGCCCTCCAATCCCTCACCCTACGGGCGAAGCCAGGTCGATCCCCGGGTGCAGCATTCCGCATGTTCGAAGGAAACGTGACCATGCACGACAGGGGGTGGGATCCGTGGGTGCGGACGATACTGCCGCAGGAGGTGCCTGCGATTCGTGATGAGCTCTGTGCCATCGATGAATCCCGGGTGCGCGCATGGGCACGTTCCTGGCACAGTCGACAGGGTGCGGATGACGAGTCCGAGTTTCGGTACGTGCTCGACTTCCTGGGGCGAGCGCAGGACTTCGTCCGGTCGCTCGCGACCGATGGCAGGGGATTGGTGTACATGATCGGGTGATTGCCGGCGGTGGCCGGATGCCCGGGCAAACTGCCGGCAGCACCGATGTCGCCGACCTGCCCCAGAATGGACGGGTGCCCGCCGTCGCCCAGGTTCTGCAGCTCGCTCAGCTTGCCGAGCGCGACGACGCATGGCGGCTGCTGCGAGCCGACAACGGTGCGGTGGTCGCCGGTCTGCTGGGGGTGCACCTCGGCGGTGACGACCGGCGCCTCGATGCCGACGAGCTGTACGAGCGTCTCGACACTGATCTCGAGCGACTGCGCGCGCACGGACTCACGCTGCCGTTGAGCGCGAAAGGCTACTGCGCGCAGTGGCGAACGGCCGGCTTCCTTGTGCGTCGGCCCGCTGCCGACGCCCGTGGCGAGACACTCGAACTCTCGCCCGACGCGATCGCCGCGATTCGCTTCCTGCAGGCACGCGCCGAGCCGCGGTCGAGCGTCACCGAGTCGCGCCTGTCGAGCCTCGCGGCGCAGGTGCGCCAGCTTGCGATCGATACCGATCCCGATGTCGCTGCGCGCATCGCGCTGCTCGAGCAGGAGATCCAGCGTCTGGAACGACGCATCGAAGCGTTGCGTTCGGGCGACGAGGCAACCCTCGATCCCGACCGAGCGCTGGAGCGCACGCGAGATCTGCTCGCCCAGGCATCCGACGTTCCCGACGACTTCGCCCGGGTGCGCGCCCAGTTCGAGTCGCTGAACGCGTCACTGCGCGCAAAGATCGTCGAGTCGGATGCTTCGCAGGCCGCCGTCGTGGATGAGGTGTTCCGCGGCATCGACCACATCTCCGATTCGGATGCGGGTCGGAGCTTCGCCGCGTTCGCGCAACTCGTGCTCGACCCGGCACTCGGCGCCGCATTCGACTCCGACATCCGTCGTGTGCTCGACCGCGCTTTCGCGCGCGAGCTCACCGCGGTGGAGCGACGCGCGCTGCGCTCCTTCCTCACCACGCTGAAGCAGCGCAGCGCCGAAGTCCACGATATTGTCACGATGTTCGCGCGGGCACTGCGACGCTACGTGCAGTCGCAGGACTACCAGCGCGACCGCGCGATGCGCGGGCTCCTGCGGCAGGCTCAGCACGCGGGGGTCGAGGCCGCAGCGCACACCAGGCCGTGGCATCCGATCGGGCTCACCCTGGATCTTTCGTCGGTATCGCTGTCGAGCGTCGGTGCCGTCGAACTCCACGATCCGGCCGAACTGGCGGTGGCCGATGACGTGCCCGAGAACCCGACCACGCTCGCCAGTCTCGAGGAATTGCGGGCGTACGCGCGCGAGACCGAGATCGACTTCGACGAGCTCACCCGCAACGTCAACGACGTGCTGGCGGCGGTGCCGACCTGCACCGTGGCCGAGGTGCTGGCACGCCATCCCGCGACGCAGGGCGTGGGCAGCGTCGTCGGGCTGCTTTCGCTCGCGGCCGACCAGGGGACGGTAGACGACGAGTTGGAGCAGCTGGTGTGGTCGGGCGTAGACGGCATCTCGCGCGCGGCGCTCGTCGCGGCGTATCGATTCACGGGGGTGGTGTCGTGACCGAGATCCAGGATGCCTCGACCGAGGCGGTCGACGTCGTCGACGAGCGGGAACTGAGCACACCGGGCCTCTGGTCGGGTGATGCGGGGGTGCTGCCCGATCGCACCCGCCGTGCGTTGCTCCGACTCATCCGTGGTCCGTATCTCGCGGGCGCGCGCGAAGGACAGACCTGGGCGGTGCTGCTCAGCGACGAGAGCGTCATCCGGTCGCGACTCGCGGACATGTTCCTCGAGCTGGTGATCGACCGCGACTACGAGGTGGCCTTTGTGCGCAACGCCCCCACCGAGTTCGCCCCGCGCGCAGTGCGCACGGAGTCGCTGACCTTCCTCGACACCGCGATGCTGCTGGTGCTGCGCCAGACGCTGCTCAGCGAAGAGGGCGCGGGCCGCGTGATCGTGGGTCAGGCGGAGGTCTTCGAACAGCTCGCCGTGTTCCGCACGCCTGATCGCGACGAGCGGGACTTCGCGACGCGGCTGAACTCGTCGTGGCACAAGATGCAGAACAAGCTGCGCGTACTGCATGCGGTGGGCGAGGATCGCGCGGAGATCTCTCCGGTGCTCCGGCTCATCGTCGACGCCGACCAGGTGCGCGGCATCACGGCCGAGTACGAGCGGCTGGCACGCGAGGGCACGGGCGAGCCTGATGCGCGCGACGATGCCGATTTGGCGGAGCCGGCCGAGCCGGCCGTGGAGGACGCCGACGCATGACGATGCTGACCTTTCCGGGCGACGAGCCCGAGCCCGACCTTGAACGACCCGGGCAATGGCGCCTTGCCCATATCGAGCTCGTCAACTGGGGCACGTTCTGCGGCCATGTGACTGTCGGCGTCGCGCGCCTCGGGCACCTGTTCACCGGTGCCTCGGGGTCAGGCAAGTCGTCGCTGCTCGACGCGATCGCCACGGTGCTCACGCCCGACAGGTGGTTGCGCCTGAACGCCGCCGCGCAGGATGGCACCTCTCGACAGAGCGATCGCACGAACATGAGCTACGTGCGCGGCGCGTGGACGAAGGAGGTCGACCAGTCGGCCGACCGGGCCGTCACCACCTATCTGCGCCCGCGTGCGACCTGGAGCGGCATCCTGCTTCGCTACGAGAACCTGCGTGACGAACCGGTCACCGTCGTCCGGGTGTTCCATGCGCCAGGCACCCGCACCGAGACGACGGCGCTGAAGGACGCCCGCATCTTCGCGCGTGGCGACTTCAGCCTGCTCACACTCAAGCCGCAGGTGGAAAACGGCATCGATGCGCGGCGCATGGCGGCAGCGCTGCCCGACGCCCTCATCACGACGGCCGGTAAGCATGGACGATTCCATGAGCGGGTGGTGCGGCAGTTCGGCTTCCGCACCGATGCCGCGCTGCAACTGCTGCACAAGACTCAATCAGCCAAGAATCTCGGCACACTCGACGCTCTCTTTCGCGGATTCATGCTCGACCACCCCGCGACCTTCGCGCGTGCGGACAACGCCGTCGAGCAGTTCACCGAACTCGACCGCGCGCATGCGCATGTCGCCGACCTGCGACGCCAGGTGGAAGCGCTGCGACGAGTGGATGCGGTGATCACGGCGTTCGACGACGCCTCGGCATCCGAAGCGGTCGCTGCCGAGTTGCATGACGCGGTCGAGCCCTACACCGCGTCGTTCAAGCTGCACCTCGCGCGCGAGGCGCTCGCACCTGCGCGCGCGGCGATTGCTCGGGCGCAGGCGCGCCTGCAGGATGCCGAGTCGGAGCGCCGCCTCGCGGCGGAGGCGGTGCAGACGGCGCTTGCGCGTGTGCGCGAGGAAGGCGGAACGCGCATCGCGCTGCTGCAGGAGCAGCTCGACCGGGCCGAAGCCCAGGAGCGCGCCGTCGTGGCGCGCCACGCCGAGTTCGCGGGTGAGCTGGGTCGCATCGGCGCGCCCGTGCCGGCAGACGCTGCGGAGTTCGCCGAGCTGGTGGCGGCCGCTGCGACGGAGGCTACGACCGAGGTGGTGGCGCTGTCGCACGACCTGCAGGACGCTGCGGCCGCAGCGCGGAGGAACCTCGCAGCAGTTCGAGCGCAGCTCGATGCGCTGCGCGACAGCCGCAGCAATCTCTCGCCCGCGTTGCTGGAGGCGCGGCGCTATCTCGCCGGTACGCTCGGCCTGCCGCCTGCGGCGTTGCCGTTCGCCGGTGAACTCATGGCCGTGAACGCGGAGCACGTCGCGTGGCGAGGCGCGATCGAACGAGTGCTGGCGCCGTTGGCCATGACTCTGCTCGTGCGCGACGAGCATCTGGCGGCCGCCCGCCGCGCCGCCGAGGCCAGGCACCTCGGTGTGCGGCTCGTCATCGAAGCCGTACCTCATTCTCTCGACGAGCCCCGACGCCCGCGAGATGCCCGCTCGCTCGTGCACCGGGTCGTCGTCGCCGAGAATGCCGAGGCGGCCGCCGGCGCCTGGCTGCGCCGACGACTCGCCAGTGAATACGATTTCGCGT
>CAYLMS010000015.1:0-14827 GCA_964384455.1 uncultured Microbacterium sp.
TGCGGACGGCGGACCGGGATGTGGCGCAGCTTGGTAGCGCACTTGACTGGGGGTCAAGGGGTTTACCCCTCCTGGTTGGCTCAAAAATTGAATAACGGGATGTGGCGCAGCTTGGTAGCGCACCTGACTGGGGGTCAGGGGGTCGCAGGTTCAAATCCTGTCATCCCGACAGAAAAGCCCAGGTGAGAGTAGGTTTCTCACCTGGGCTTCGTCATGTTCGGGGCCGTTTTCGTCTGGTCCCCCTCTGGTCCCCCTGGCCGGTCGTGCAGGCGCGTCGGCCTCTACCGCGCTGCTTGTTCGGCTGCTGCCTGTGGATAAGGGGACCAAAAGGGGACCAGAACGGTTTCGGCGACTCTCGCCCCGGCGCAGGGACCGCATCACAGGCCCCTGGACGGGGTGCTGCCGCGCCGGGCGTGCTTGCGCTGTCCGGCGGCCGACAGGAAGGCGTTGGCCTGCTCGGCGGCGGACGCCAAGTGGCGATCGTCGGGGTGGAGGTAACCCCGCGTGGTCTCCATCGAGGCGTGCCCGAGGATGTCTTGGAGGACGTGCAGCGGGATACCGGCATCAGCCATCCAGGTCGCCCCGGTGTGCCGGAGCCCGTGCCGGGTGAGGTCGGGCAGCCCGAGCTTCGCGACGATGCTGTCCCAGTCAGTGGCGTCGCGTACGGTCGCGGTGGTGAGGATGCCGCCCTTCGGCCCGACGAGGAGCTGGTCTTCGGGCTGCTTGTCATTGACGAGTCGTTCTAAGACAGTGCGGAGCGGTTCGAGGATCGGCACCCGCCGTTCCTTGCGGCTCTTGGTCGGCTTGGTGACCAGGCCGCCCTTCCCAGGGAAGATCTGCCGGCGGATCACGACGAGGTTCTTACCGAAGTCCACGTCCCCGACTTGGAGCCCAGACACCTCCGAGGATCGTGCGGCGAGCAGGGCGGCGAGCATCACGAAATCGCTGTAGGACTGGTGCACACTCCCGCAAGCACGGGCGAGCCTGTTGAGCGTCTTCATGTCGGGGATCGCATGGGCGCGCGGTGAGGACTGCGTGGCCGACTGCCCGCGGAAGGCGTTGCGGTTCAGACTCCGCTTCGCCCGGTTCTTCGCGGGGTTGATCTGGATCAGCCCATCCCGGACCGCTTCATCGAGCACCCGCACGAGCGGCGCGATGGAGTTCTTGATGGTCGACGGCCCGTAGCGCTGTTCCCAGCCGTCGATGGTGCGGTCGATGATCCCGGCGGTGATCTGCGAGACCGGCAGATGCCCGAGGGCGGGCAGCACACGCAGCTTCAACCCGTACCAGTAGGTCTCTCCGGTGGATGTCGGGTCCAGGCCTCGCGCCCACCTGTCCCCGATGGAGGTGACGAACTCCAACAGGGTCATGGACACGTCCATGCCCTTCACGGAGGAGTTGCGGAGCTGGTCGAAGAAGGCGTGCGCAGCCGCCTCGTCCCGCACGATTTCGGTGCGGATCACGCGACGCTTGGTGGTCGGGTCTGTCCATCGGGCGCGGGCGCGGATGCCGTAGGAACGGCGCTCCATGTCGGTGGACAGCTTCACCCCGATCGGCGGTACCGGCTTGGGCTCGGCGGTCGGTAGCGGCTCAGCTCTCCGGGGCATCGGCGTGTTCCAGCTCGTCCAACCAGCGGTCGACGGCGTCGAGCCGGTAGCGTGCGATCCCGCCCAGCCGCAAGAACGGCGGCCCGCTGCCGGCGGACCGCCACCGCGACAGCGTGGACTCTGACACCTTCAAGTACGCGGCGACCTCGCGGCTGTACATCAGCGGCGACACGAGCAGCGTCTCGGCGCTCTCGCTCATGGGAGTTCTCCGGTGTCCGGGTCGAGGTTGGCGTAGAACGCATCCTCGGCGTCGCGGCGGCGCTGCACGTCGGCCAAGACGAACTCAACGAACTCGGCGTCGCGATCGATGATCGGTGTGTCCTCAATGGGATCGCCGGGCTCTTCGCCCGGCCAGACGGCCCGGCGTGTGGGGCGGTCGCGGTCGAGTCGGGTACCGCACGCGGCGACCCAGTCGCGGAGCCGCATGCGGGCGTCGGCGAAGTCGCGATGCCAGCCCAAAGGCGCGGACCCGTTCTGCTCGGGGTTGTAGGCTGAGAGCCAATGCAGATGCAGCGCTGACAGCTCCCAGACGAGTTCGGGGTGGAGATGCCAGGCCGGTGGGATCACCGAGGCCGGGAGTCCATAGGTGTGTCGGAGCCAGTCGACCCAACGGTTGAGTTCCAGCCATTCGACTTCGGCCTCCTCGGCTGTGAGCAGGTTCCAGTTGATCGGATGTGGCGGCTCCGGGATCAGGGGATCGTTGAGATCGTCGTCCGGCGCGTCCATTTCCGGTGTCATCGCTGTCTCGCGCTTGTCGTCCATGTTCGTTCTCACAGCCCCATCGCCGAGGCAGCCCCGCGCTGGGCGCCTCGCACTGACGCGAAAGCCGACGCATCACGCTCAGGCGTCTCACGTTCAGCGCTGCCGCGTCGCGGCGTGCGGTCGACGTCGTAGCGGGTACGTGCGAGGTCGTGGCCGATCTTCTTGGCGACGAACTCCTCGTCGTCGAGGGTCCGCCCGTCTCGTTCGTAGCTGACAGGGCGGGTGTAGCCCTCGGCGACGAAGTTGTCGCCCTTCGCGAAGCGGGCGTCAGCGTGCTCGGCGGAGCGGCCGAACATGACGAGGTTGTGGAAGGTGGTCTCGAGCTGGGTGAAGCTGCCGTCTTCCTCGCGACGGAAGTGCTCCTGCCCGAACCGGAGATACAGGCGCGGGTCGCCCTTGGCGGTCTGGGTGAGTTGCGGGTCGGACGCGACGAACCCGGACACGGATTCCTGCGTGTGAATAGTCATGATCGTGCTTCCCTTCTGCCGCGCCGCCAGGTGCAGCCGGTGTAGCGGGAAGGTGCGCGATCGCCTCCCTTGTCAGTTCTCGACGTGGTGCAGCAGTGCTTCGATTTCAGCGCGGTCACTCTTGAGCCGAGCGGCGTCGGGACGGCCGGGCCAGGGGTGCAGGTCGGTGACGATGGGTGGTGCGGAGCGCAGCAGGACGACGCCGGTTCCGAAAGGCAGTCGGCGGATGCGGTCGGGCGGGAAGGTCGGGACGCGGCGCACGGATCGTTGGTTGGAGCGAGTGCCGTGGTCGCCGAGTGTCACGCTGTCGGTGTATTCATCGCGCTCGCCGACAAGTGCGGAGAGGTCTTGCAGGTCGCGGCTGTTGGATGCGCCGCCGAGGATGACCTTCACGATCGAGGCATCCCAGATCGCGTTGGCCTGGTGCTCGTTCCACTTGTCCCGTGCTTGCGCGAGTGACTGGAGAACGGGCATGGTCGTGATTCCCGACCCGCCGCCTTCGGCCATCAGGGTGGGCAGGCTGGGTAGTGGTGAGAGGTTCGCGATCTCGTCCAGTGCCAGCAGCAGGGGCGGGTCGAGACGTGCGCTGGGCGAGCGTGCCGCGAGGCGGCGGGCGGTCTCGATGAGGTCTTCCACCAGCGCAGCGACCAGTGCGGCACTGGCTCCGGCCCCGGCGCCGGTGGCCAGTAGGAACAGGGTTCCCTTGTCGCGGATGAATGCCTCTGGGTCGAAGCCTTCGCCTTCGGCGGGAGATACCGTGTCGAGGACGCGGGGGTCGGCGAGGAAGCCGAGGGCGAGGGAGACGCCTTGCCAGATCGAGTCACGGGTACGGGGATCGGAGTCGATCATCGCTTCCAGGGATTCGGCCCAGCCGGTCGCGGCCCGGGTGGAGCCCGTGAGGATCGCGACCGCATCGGCTGCGGCGGTGGGGTCCTGGGTCCATCTGAACAGTTCGGCGGGTGGCCGGTTGTCGATAGCCGCGGCGTGCAGCAACGCTTGGAGTGCGGTACGGGTCTTGCCTTCCCAGAACCCGCCGGAATCGACCCCGCCCGCGGACAGTCCGGTGCCGGCGGCGAGGCCGGCGGCCCGGATCATGGCTGTCTGCGGTGATTCGCAGCCGCGGATCGGTGACCAGCGCATCCCGGCGGGCAGTCCTTCGGCGAGGTGTTGCGGATCGAAGATCGCCACCGGTCCGACCCGCTTCCGAGCACGCATGGTTGCGGTCAGATTGTCGGGCCGGGTGGAGGTCGCGATGACCGCGCCCGGCGCGTCGAGGATCGCGGGGATGACCAGGTGCAGGCCCTTGCCGGAGCGGGGCGGGCCGATGACCATGATGGAGTCCTCGACCGACGCCCACACGCCCACGCCCTTCGAGGCCCCGAGCCGGTAGCCGACATCTTGCGGCTTCGGATTCGCGAGACCCGGGCGGAGATTGGCGGCTCGACGGAGCAGGGCCTTCTGGGAGGCTGCGGTCGCGACGTCTTGGCGAGTCGCGATCCCGGCCATCCGCCGCGGATCGGTCTCGACCCGATGCGTGTACCTGCGGACTCTGACCCACACGAACCCCACCAGCGTGACGAGGAGGGCGAGCATGAGACCGGCGACGATCCAGTAGACGACGACGTTCAGATACTCGGCGTCGAGAGCTGTACCGGGGTCGCCGGGATGTGCCAGGACACCGACGCCGGATGCCGGCCCACCGTGGGGTTGGCTGGTCCCCGTGAGCCAGGCGGTGATCGTGCCGGCGCCGCGGAGGACGAGGGCGATGCCGAAGAGCGCGACCAGCCCGATCATGGCGGCGTTGGTCAGCTCGTCTCCGAACGATCCAGTCTGCCGGCCCTCACCGTTCACGACAGTCGCCGGATCACCGTCGTGCCGGAGACGCGACCGAGCAGCAGGACCTCCACGAGGCCGTCGAGGTGATCCGGGATCGGGCTCGCGGGGTCGATAAGCGCGCGGGCAACGCCGGTGTGGGCGGCGTCGGTGTGTCCGGTGATGATCGCGACTGCGACATCCTGGCCGGGGATGAATCCCTCGCCGTTGATCTGGTCGAAGGGCGGCGTCGTGGGCGCGGGAGCGGCGTCGACGGTGGGCTCGGGCTCGGAGAGGGCGCGGCGGCGTCGGGCGGTGATGAGGTCGGTGAACACTGAGCCGTCTGCTTCGCGGACCTCGACGCGGATGGTGCGGGTGCGATCGTGGCTGGCCTGGTCGATGATCTGCGGGAACGACTCACGCCGCCAGGGCGGAGCCCATTCAGGCGGCGTGATCGGGGCGCCATCGATCGTGGCAGTCAGCGTGCCGGCCTCGTGCACCGTGAGGATAAGGGTCGGGATCGCGACGGGCGGCTGGTCGAGTTCGCTTCGCTTCATGCCCGGCAGGTACGCCGCCGAGCCCAGCTTTCTGTCCCAACTGCCGTGAGTTCGTTCGGCCATCTGCTCCCTCGATCTCTCATAGGAGCGAGGTACGCAGGGATCGCCACCGATACCCGATTCTTGTAGAGATTTCATGATTTCTGAAAGAATCTGTGTATTGTTGACGTATGTGCGGTGCTGATGAACTGACGGGCTCATGAAGCTCGCTGTGGTGCGAAGCATCGGCAGCGCCCGTGGCTTCCGCGACGAGCAGGATGTGGCCGACTTCGAGCAGGAGCTCGTCGACCAGTTCGCTCTGGCGATGGCAGCGGCCGGCCTGACCGACGGGCACATCCAGTCCTCGCGGGCCGCGGTGTTCGAGTTCCGGCAGAGCCTCGCCGCCCCGCTCTGGGCCGCGGCGCCGGACGACGCCGATCGCTTCCTCTCGGGTCTGCGTCGGGCGGGTCTGGCTGTGAGCACGCGGGCTGGCAAGGCGAAGACGCTCGCTCAGTTCTACGACTTCGCGATCGCCCGTTACCGGGCCGACGTGCATGCGCTGACCGGGTTCGTCCTCGAGCAGCCCATCGACGAGTACAACCGGCAGTCGAACAACTCGCTCGGCAAGATCCGCGTGCCGCCGTCGGACGCCGAGGTCGACCATCTGTTCGCGGGATGGCGCAGCTCGCTGTCGAGCGCGCGGAAGTTCCTTCCGGCGGCGCGGGACTACTTCGCCGCATCGCTCTGGCGGCGCTTGGGGCTGCGGATCAACGAGAGTGCCAAACTCGACATCCGCGACTGGCGGCCTGATCTGGGCGAGTTCGGCAAGCTCCACGTCCGCTTCGGGAAGGGCTCGCGCGGCCGCGGCGTGAAGCCGCGGCTGGTGCCGGCGATCAACGGCGCCGATCGGCTGATCGACTGGTGGCTCGCGGAGGTGCGGCACCTGTTCGGCCCGGACTGGGACAACCCCGACGCGCCGATGATTCCCTCGGAGCGGTTCGACCAGGACCTTGGACGCTGCTCACGGGCGAGCGACGACGTGCTGCGCCAAGGACTCAAAGCGCAGACCGTCGTGTTCCTGCCGGCCTGGGTCGGCCGGATGACCCCGCACGTCCTGCGGCACTACTGCGCCTCGTCGCTGTACGGCGCGGGTATGGATCTGAAAGCGATCCAGGAGATCCTCGGGCATGAGTGGCTATCCACCACGACCCGCTACATCCACGTCTCCAGCGACCACGTCGAGCAGGCGTGGCTGACCGCGAACCGGCGGCTGGAGACCCGATTCGGAGGGAGAGTGTGAACCCATGAAATGGAACCTGCGCATGGCCGCCGCCGAGCGCGGCATCTGGAAGTCTTCGGAGCTGCGGCGGCTGCTCGCGGACGCCGGCCTGGAGATGAGCGTCGGGAAGATGTCGGGCCTGTGGACCGGCACCCCGACCACGCTGCGGCTGGACGACCTCGACGTGATCTGCCTCGTGCTGGACTGCACGCCCGGCGACCTGTTGACCGCGGACCTCGACGGCGCGGCAGCGCGTCGACCGGCGAAGACCGTCGAGGAGCAGGCGGCGAACGGCTCGCCGTCGATCGTCAAGCCCCGCTACAACGGCAAGCGGCCCGAGCCGCCGCTGTGAGCACCAAACCGGGAGTGACCTCCCGGTTCCGGCCGCCGAAGTTCTGTTTCACCTGCGGCGTGAACCGCGCGGCCTGGCACTGGCCGAGCGTCGACTACTGCTACGGCTGCCTCCCCGGCGGCCCGTTCCCCGCTCCGTCGTGCGAGCGGTGCGGCTCGCCGGACTACTTCAGTCAGGGCCTGTGCGAGCGGTGCCACCCCGGCAGCCCGCACTACATCGGTCAGTGCAAGGACTGCTACGCCTGGGGCGTCTATCGGGGGCACCAGTGGCGGTGCCGGCATTGCGCCTGGTGGGCGAGTCACAACCCGGTCGGCGACTGCCGCTTCTGCCATCGTCGCCTCCCGATCGGCGAACGTGGTGCCTGCCGGCTCTGCATCGAATCCGCGCGGCGTATCCAGCAGCCCGGCCGCGACATCGACCTCGACGAAGGCACCCGGCACGGGCTCCAGCTGTTCTTCGCCAACATGCCCGCCCGCCGCAAGCTGCCCCTGCCCGCGCAGTCCACGCGGGCGTCGCGGATCGTGCTCGATGCCGAAGCGAGCGTCTGGGAGCAGCCGGCGCTGTTCGAGCTCGCACCGGACCCCGAGGTGCTCCGGCAGCGGGCGACCGCGCAGGCCCGGGACTGGAGCTACCGCACCGACGGGATCGTGTTCGAGCACGCCCGGCAGTTCGGCTGGTCGAACCGGCAGACCAATCAGGTCCGTCGCTCCTTGAAGATGCTCCAGATCCTCGCCCCCGACGGCACGACGATGGTCCGCGCCACCGAAGTGATCCGGCTGCGCCGCTATGACGCCGAGGGCAACATCGTCTCCACCCTCGATGTCCTCGACGCCGCCGGCCTGCTCATCGACGACCGCACCCCGCACATCGACCGCTACTTCGACGGCAAGTTCGCCGGCCTCCCGCCGGCGATGCGGACCCAGCTCGAGCTCTGGTTCGACATCATGATCCACGGCAGTCCTATCCCACCGCGGCGGAAGCCCCGCGACCCGGCCACGGTGAAGATTCAGATCCTCGGCATCGCCCCGTTCGTCACCGCCTGGGCCGAAGACGGCATCGAGTCGCTCGCCGAGATCAGCCCCGAGCTGCTGCTCGACTCCCTGCCCGCCGACGCAGGTAAGCGGCACTGGGCCGAGCGCGGATTCCGTGCCCTGTTCGGCATCCTCAAGGGACGCAATGCGATCTTCGCCGACCCGACGACCGGCATGCCCCTGACCGAGCCGCGCCGCAGCACACCGCTGCCGGCCGACACCGAGACGATCCTCGCCGCCCTGAACCACTCAGATCCAGCGGTCGCCCTCGCCACCTCGATCGTCGCCTTCCACGGCCTGACCAACCTCCAGATTCGTGCGCTGCAGCTCACCGACATCATCGACGGCCGGCTCACCCTGCCTGACGGGCGCGTGATCCCGCTGGCCGAGCCGGTGCGAGCCCGGCTGCGGACCTGGCTCGACCACCGAGCAACGAGATGGCCGCGCACGATGAACCCGCACCTGTTCGTCACGATGCAGACCGCGCCACGGCTCAGCGCCCCGAGCCGGCAGTTCCCCTGGCTCAAGGCCGGCATCTCCGCGCAGACGCTGCGCACCGACCGCGTCCTGCACGAAGTCCAGGCCAGCGGCGGCGACGTCCGCCGCATCAGCGACCTGTTCGGGATCGGCATCGAGTCGGTCGCCCGCTACCTCGGCGTCCTCGACCCCGACCTCAGCGGCCACCGGCCGGACTGACCTCAGTCGCCTGATCGACGGCGCTCGATCAGCACAGTGTCGCGCCAAGTGCCAGCCAACGGGCCGTAACCCATAAGCGCGATACGTTCGCGGGTGCCCACCGTGCGGAACCCGTGGCGGTCGTGCAGGCGCAGACTCGCGGTGTTCTCGGGGAAGATCGACGACTGGATGGTCCAGATGCCGGCCGTGTCCGCGGCAGCGATGAACGCTTCCAGGAGGGCGGCTCCGGCGCCTTGCTCACGGGCGGCATCGGCGATGTAGATCGAGTGCTCGACCACGCCGCGGTACACCGGCCGCGATGACACGGGGCTGGCGGCCGCCCACCCCACGACGAGGCCGTCGGTGTCTGTGGCGACGAGGCGCAGATCGGGGAGCTTGCCGCTGTCGAAGCCATCCCAGTCGGGTGGCTCTGCCTCGAACGTGGCGTGCCCGGTGGCGATGCCTTCACGGTAGATGTGCTCGACGGCAGGCCAGTCCGCGGGCGTCATCGGACGGATGCCGACGCGGATCATTCGGGCAGGAGGGTGCGGGCTGCGTTCTGGAGGGCGCCGTCGACGACGCGGAAGTAGGCCCACTTGCCGCGCTGCTCGCGGGTGGCAAGGCCGGCTTCGACGAGCTGCTTCATGTGGTGCGAGACGGTGGGCTGGGCAAGGCCGACGGGGTCGGTGAGGTCGCAGATGCACATCTCCCCGGTGTCGCTGCCGCCGATCAGGGACAGGAGCTTGACCCGGGTGGGGTCGCCGAGAGCCTTGAACACGCGGGCGATCCGTTCGGCCTGCTCCGATTCGAGCGCGCCACCGGCCACAGTGCCGCAGCACGCGGTGCCGTCTTCGGTGAGGAGCGGGAGCGCGATGGTCACGGTGCTCATCCTCCCAGTCGTATTGACATCTGTCGATGTATCGAGGATTCTCGATGTATTGATGTTAGTCGATGTGAGGAGTGGGTGGTGGATCTTCCTGTCGTGGTGATCGGCGCGGGACCGCAGGGGCTGGCCGCCGCAGCGCATCTGCGGGAGCGCGGCCTGGAACCGCTGGTGCTGGAGAGGGGCGCGGGTCCCGCGGCGGCGGTGGCGGAGTGGGGGCATGTGCGGCTGTTCTCGGAGTGGCCCGAGCTCGTCGACTCCGCCGCGGCTCGGCTGCTCGGGCCTTCCGGGTGGCAGCGGCCCGAGCGGGGGTATCCGACCGGCGGGGCCTGGGTCACCGGATACCTCGCGCCCCTCGCGCAGGTTCTTGGGGATCGCGTCCGCTACGGCGCAAGGGTCACCGGCGTCGGTCGCAAGGGACGTGACCTGCTGGTGGATGCCGGGCGCGCCGAGCAGCCGTTCGTGATTCACGTCGAGGAGGCCGACGGCTCGCAGTCGCGGATCGAGGCGCAGGCGGTGATCGACGCCTCGGGCACCTGGACGAGCCCGAATCCTGCCGGTGCCGACGGGCTGCCTGCGCTCGGCGAGACCGCCGCGGCCGGATTCCTCACGTATCGGATTCCGTCGTTCGCCGACGCCGAGCCGTATGCGGGGCGGCACACGGTGGTGGTCGGCAATGGGCACTCCGCGGCGACGGCGATCACCGAGCTGGCCCGCATCGCCCGCCAGCACCCGGACCCTCGGATCACCTGGGTGCTGCGCCGCGGGACGGTCGGCGACACGTTCGGCGGCGGGGAGGCGGACGAGCTTCCCGAGCGTGGCGCACTCGGCCAGCGCGCTCGCACCGCGGTCGACCAGGGCCTCGTGAGCCTGGTGACCGGGTTCCGTATCGAGCGGATCGACACCGCCGATCAGGGTGCGGTGCTGGTTGCCGAGGACGGGCGCGTGCTCGAGCCCGCGGATCGGGTGGTGGTGCTGACCGGGTTCCGGCCGGATCTGTCGATCCTGTCCGAGGTGCGGCTGGAGCTGGATGCCCGGTTGCAGGCGCCGGTGCGGATCGCGGCGGACATCGACCCGAACATCCACTCTTGTGGTTCGGTGCGCGCCACCGGCGCTGTGGACCTGGCCCAGCCCGAGCCGGGCCTCTTCATCGTGGGGGCCAAGTCCTACGGCCGCGCCCCGACCTTCCTCGCCCTCACTGGGTACGAGCAGGTTCGCAGCGTCGTCGCCGAGCTCGCCGGTGACCACGAGGCTGCGGCCCGGAGCGAGCTGGTGCTGCCGGGCACGGGCGTGTGCGGCGGCGCGGGACTGTTCGACGACCCGACCGGAGCCAAGGGCGGCGCCTGCTGCGCACCCGCAGCGCCGCAGGTGATCCAGCTCGGACGTGCCCCCGCGGGTACTGCGATCTAGGTTCTCGCGGGGACGCCGAGCTCGGCGAGCAGGTTCAGGACGCGAGCCTCGATCTCGTCGCGCACCGGCCGGACGCCCTCCGGGGTCCATCCGGCGGGGTCGGGCAGGGTCCATTCCTCGTAGCGTTTGCCGGGGAACACCGGGCAGGCGTCGCCGCAGCCCATCGTGATCACCACGTCTGCGGCGCGCACGACCTCGTCGGTCCAGGGCTTGGGGTACTCGCCGGCGATGTCGATGCCGCGCTCGGCCATCACCTCGACGGCGACCGGGCTGACCTCGTGGCCGGGTTCGGAGCCGCCGGACCAGCCGACGGCGTGCTCGCCGGCGTGGTGCTGGAAGAAGCCGAGGGCCATCTGCGAGCGGCCGGCGTTGTGCACGCACAGGAACAGCACCGTCGGCTTTCCGTCGACGTGGAGCCCGTCGACTTTGGCGAGGGCGCGCAGGCGTTGCCTGGCGAACTTCTCGGTCAGCAGCGGCAGGTAGTTCGGCACGGTCGCACGCTGGGCGAGGTCGGTGTAGGAGGCGTGCAGGAAACGGTCGATCGTCTCCCGCCCGAATGTGCCGTCGAACTCCCGGGTCAGCCGCTCCGCGCCGGAGGCGAGGGCTGCCTCCTGGTCGATCGTGATCGTGGCGTGCGGTTCCTGGTGCGGTGACATCGTCGTCATCCCTTCGTCGTGGTCAGCCTCGGGGCAAGGCTCTGGATACGGGCGGCGATGTCCTCGAAGGCGGCATCGAATGCGGCATCCGATCCGTCGCGCACCGGGTCGGGCACCGACCAATGCACCCGGCCCTCGCCGGCGAGTTCCTCGTGGGCGGTGTCGCAGACCGTGACCACGAAGTCGTCGACGTCCAGCACCTCGGCCAGCGTCCGCGGTCGGGCGGCACGGAGAGTGAGGCCGTGCCGGTCGGCGGCGGCGATCGCGCCCGGCTCGATGGCGTCTGCCGGGTGCGTGCCGGCGGAGGCGACCGGGATGTCGCTGGCGTCGTGCCAGAGCGCGGCGGCGAGCTGCGAGCGTGCGGAGTTGCCGGTGCAGACGAACACCACCCGCCGCACGCCGAGGGCCGGCGACGGGGTCAGCCCCGTGAAGGCGCCGGGGGCGAGGTGGAGGTAGGTGCGGCGCCGGTCGGCCTCCGACCGCGTCCGCAGCAACAGCCCGGCGTGCTCGAGCTGGTTCAGGTGGTGCGCGAGCAGGCTGGAGGAGACGCCGAGCTCGGCTTGCAGCTCGACCGGGGCGGCATCGCCGAGGGTGAGCAGGTCCATGATCCGCAGCCGCACCGGATCGGCCAGCGCCGCATATCGCGCCACCCGCCCCGCCAGGTCAGTTCGCTCAATGTTCATTACCTCAATAGTGACTGAGCAATGTATCGTCGTCAAGGTGACCCACGAAAAGAGCACGACATCCGCCCCCGCCCCGTTGTGGCGGCGCGCGGTCGCCGAGTTCCTCGGCGCCGGCCTGCTGGTGACCGTCGTGGTCGGCTCCGGCATCGCCGCCCAGCGTCTCTCGCCAGACGACGTCGGGCTGCAGCTGCTGGAGAACTCGCTGGCGACGGCGCTCGGGCTGACGGTGCTCATCCTGATCTTCCAACCCGTCAGCGGCGCGCACCTCAACCCCGTCGTCACCCTCGCCGACCGCTTCCTCGGCACCCGCCACGCTCCCTCCGAGATCGTGGTCTACCTCGTCGCGCAGGTCACCGGCGGCATCGGCGGCGCGATCCTCGCGAACCTCATGTTCCAGGCGCCGACGGCGGTGTCCACGACCGATCGCCTCTCGGCGGGCCACCTGCTCGGCGAAGTCGTCGCCACCGCCGGGTTGGTGCTGCTGATCTTCGCCTTGGCCCGCACCGGCCGCAGCGCCGTGGTCGCCCCCGCGGTCGGCGCCTACATCGGCGCCGCGTACTGGTTCACCTCCTCGACCTCCTTCGCCAACCCCGCCGTGACCATCGGCCGGATCTTCACCGACACCTTCGCCGGCATCGCCCCGACCTCCGCACTGTGGTTCCTCGCCGCCCAGCTCGTCGGCGCCGCCGCCGGCGTTGGCCTCGTGCTCCTGCTCTTCCCGAATCGAAAGGCCCAGCCATGACCCACCTGATCGCCATCGGCGGCTCCGACGCCGGCATCTCCGCCGCCCTGCGCGCCCGCGAGCTCGACCCTGACACCGACGTGACCGTCGTGGTCGCAGACGAGTACCCGAACTTCTCCATCTGCGGCATCCCCTACTACTTCACCGGCGAAGTGCAGCCCTGGCAGTCGCTCGCGCACCGCACCAGCGCCGACCTGGAAGCCACCGGCATGAGCTTGCGGCTGAACACCTTCGCCACGGGCATCGACGTCGCAGGTCGCCGGCTCACCGTCCGCACCCCGGACGGCGCGTTCGAGGAGCTGGCCTACGACGAGCTGATCGTCGGCACCGGCGCCCTCCCGTCCCACGCCGGCATCACCGGCCTGGAGGCGCTGACCCCGGCGGACGGGGTGCATGTCATCCACTCGATGGGCGACACCTTCGCCCTCGATCACGACCTCACCGCCCGGCAGCCGCAGTCGGCGATCATCGTCGGCGCCGGCTACGTCGGCCTGGAGATGGCCGAGGCGTTCATCGCCCGCGGCATGACCGTCGTCCAGCTCCAGCGCGGCCCCGAAGTGCTCTCCACCCTCGACCCCGAGCTCGGCGCCTTCGTCCACGAGGAACTCACGACCCACGGCGTCGAGGTGGTCACCGGCTCGACCGTGACCGGGATCGAGAAGACCCCAGCCGGGCTCACCGTCACGGGCACCCGCGACGGGCAGCCGTTCACGCAGACCGCGGACCTCGTGCTGGTCGTCGTCGGGGTGCGGCCGAACACCGAGCTGCTCGAGCAGGCCGGCGCGAGCCTCGGCGCGGGCCGCGGGGTCGTGGTCGACGAGCACATGCGCACCGGCCTCCCGCACGTCTGGGCCGCCGGGGACGGCATCATCACCCATCACCGCCTGCTCGGGGTGACCTACTTGCCGCTGGGCACGACGAGCCACAAGCAGGGCCGCATCGCCGGGGAGAACGCCCTCGGCGGTGACCGGGCCTTCGCCGGCTCGGTCGGCACCCAGGTCGTGAAGGTCTTCGACCTCATCGCTGCCCGCACCGGCCTGCGTGACCACGAGGCGATCGCCGCCGGGTACGCGCCCGCGACGGTGAGCTCTGCGGCGGACGACCACAAGCGCTACTACCCCGGCGCGCACCCGATCCACTTCCGCATCACCGGCGACACCGGCGACGGGAGACTGCTCGGCGCGCAACTCGTCGGCAGGCGCGGCACCGAGGTCGCCAAGCGCGTCGACACCTTCGCCACCGCCCTCTACGCCGGGCTGACTATCGAGCAGTTCGCCGACCTTGACCTCTCCTACACGCCGCCGCTGGGCTCACCGTGGGACGCGGTGCAGGTCGCCGCGCAAGCGTGGGAGAGCCAGCGCGCGAGGGTGCTGGTCTAGGAGCCGACGTTGAGCGCGGCGAGCTGGCGAGGAGCCGGTCGAGAAGGTTCCCGATCGCGCCGCCCCCGACGAGCATCCAGGTCGCGTTGGTGCCGAGGGACATGACGGTGCCGGGGTTGAACGCGAGTTGCAGGCCGAGCACGTTGCCCACCGGCGAGAAGCGCTCGTGCTCGCTGAGTTGCGCGATGGTCTTGGTGCCCTGATCGACCGGCGCGGCGGGCGCAGGCGAGCAGGAACCAGCGCGGCCGGACGCGGCCCGTCGCGGCGCGGCGCGGCGGGGAATCGTCGCCTCCGTGTCCGTCGCACTCGTTGCCGCTGGGGCGATCCCGCGGTCGAAAGGGCGACTCATGCCTTCCGCCGTCGGGCTGCCCGCAGACCGTTGAGGATGACCACGACTTCGGCGATCTCGTGGACGAGGACGACGGCGGCCAGGCCAAGCACTCCGAGGATCGCCAGTGGCAGCAAGGCGGCGATGATGAGGATGGAGAGCACCACGTTCTGGTTGATGATGCTGCGGCCGCGGCGTGCGTGGGCGAGGGCCTGCGGGATGAGG
>CAYLMS010000016.1:0-13882 GCA_964384455.1 uncultured Microbacterium sp.
CGGCGGCGCCGAGGCCAACGAGAACGCCGTGCGGATGGCGCGCCAGGTCACCGGGCGCCGCAAGGTGCTCGCGATGTACCGCAGCTACCACGGCAACACCTCCACCGCGATCGCGCTCACCGGCGACCCGCGGCGCTGGGCGAACGAGCCGGCCGACGGATCAGTCGCGCACTTCTTCGGGCCCTACCCCTACCGCTCGCCGTTCCACTCGGCGAGCCCGGAGGAGGAGGCGCAGCGGGCACTGGAGCACCTGGAGCAGACCATCGTGCTCGAGGGGGCCTCGACGATCGCGGCGATCATCATCGAGACGGTCGTAGGCACCAACGGCGTGCTGATCCCGCCGCCCGGCTACCTGCCCGGGGTGCGGGCGCTGTGCGACAAGTACGGCATCGTGTACATCGCCGACGAGGTGATGGTGGGCTTCGGCCGCATCGGCCGCTGGTTCGCCGTCGACGAGTTCGACGTCGTGCCCGACCTGATCACCTTCGCGAAGGGCGTGAACTCCGGCTATGTGCCGCTGGGCGGCGTGGTGATCTCGAAGCGGATCGCCGCGCACTTCGACACCACGCCGTTCCCGGGCGGGCTTACCTATTCGGGGCATCCGCTGGCCTGTGCGCCCGGCGTGGCGACGTTCGAGGTGTTCCGCCGCGACGGCATCCTCGAGCGGGTGCGCGACCTCGGCGCGCGGGTCGTCGCGCCGCGGCTCGCCGAGTTCGCGCAGCGTCACCCGTCGGTGGGCGACGTGCGCGGGCTCGGCCTGTTCTGGGCGATCGAACTGGTGCGCGACCGCGAGACCCGTGAGCCGCTGGTGCCGTTCAACGCGAGCGGGCCGGATGCCGCGCCGATCGCCGCCGTCGCCGCAGCGTGCAAGAAGGCCGGCCTCTGGCCGTTCACCCACTTCCACCGCCTGCATGTGGCTCCGCCGCTGATCATCGCCGAGGACGAGCTGGTGCGCGGACTCGACGTGATCGACCGGGCGCTGGACACTGCCGACGAGTTCGTGCGCTGAGCGCTGGAGGTCCATCGCAGGGCGGGAATGTCCCCGAGGTGAGCCGTGTTTAATCGGATGACATCATCGGACACCGATCCGGAGGGATCGTGGGCAAGAACTACGTCGACATCGAAAGCGACGGCGGGCAGACGCTGCGCTATCGCAAGCACGCCAACGGCCGCGGCCTGATCGCCAGCGGCGCGAAAGCGCACGCCTCTGCATTGGTCGAGGCCGGCGCGTACGTCGAACCGGGCGCGCAGGTGGCCGCCGGTGCGGTCGTCGCGCGCGGAGCCTGGATCGATCGCGAGGCGGTCGTCGGCCCCGACGCACGCGTGGACGCGCATGCCCATATCGGCAAGGGCGCCGTCATCGGCGCGCGGGCCCACATCGGCGTGCGCACGAAGGTGGGCGACGGGGCGAAGATCGCACCGGGCGCCCTCATCGGCGACGACGAGACCATCGCGCCGGGCGAAGACGTCGCCACCGACCGACGCGGACTGCGCCTGGCCGCGTAGCCGCGGTCAGGCGATCGCGAACAGCACGAAGCCCACCAGCGGCGGCACGCCCTGCAGTAGCGCGGCCCGGTAGTAGCGCGACCCCGTCGAGGCGAGCACCAGCGAGGCGGCCACCATCGACCCCAGGCCGAACAGCACGAGCGTGCGCCCGGCGACGCCGGTGTCGCCATCCGCCCAGAACAGCCCCGCTCCCACCAGCACCCACACCGCCAGGAACAGGTTGTAGAACCCCTGGTTGTAGGCCATCGGCCGGATCAGGTCGGCGGCCGCCTGGTCGGCGACGCCGAATCTGCGCCAGATGCGCGGCCGACTCCACAGCACGCTTTCCATCAGGAAGAAGTACACGTGCAAGAGCCCCGCCAGGGCGGCGACCACAGTCGCGGCGACAGCCACCATGACGCGACGATAGCGCGCCTGCGCCCCGAGCGCGACTACGCTGACGGGATGCCGAAGGCTCAGAGGCGCCGCGGCCGCCGGACCGACGCCGCAGCGACGACCGCGGCGACCGGCGGAGCCACACCCTCCGGCCCGTTCCGGCTCGGGGTGGTGGCCGGCACCACGCCGGGCAGATGGGTCGACCGGTGGCGGGAGCGGCGCCCCGAACCTCTGTCACTGGTGCCGCTTGATGCCGCATCGCAGCGCCGTGCCCTGCTCGACGGCGACGTCGACGCGGCGCTGGTGCGGCTGCCGATCGAACGCGAAGGGCTGCAGCTCATCACGCTGTACGACGACGCGACGGTGGTGGTGACCTCCGCCGATTCGCATCTCGCGGCCGCCGACGACCTCGACGTCGACGACCTCGCCGACCAGGTGTGGCTCACTCCCGGCGACGACGTGCTGCACCTGAGCCCGCCCGACCGCACGCGCGCCCCCGACTTCGCGCCGCCGGCGACCACCGCCGAAGCGATCGCGACGGTCGCTGCCGCGCCGGGCATGGTGGTCGCGGTGCCGATGTCGCTGGCCAGGCTGCATCAGCGGCGCGACACCGTGCAGCGCACACTGCGCGGTGCGCCCTCGTCGCCGGTGGCGCTGGCCTGGCCGGCCGACGCGCAGACGGCCGCCGTCGACGCGTTCATCGGCATCGTGCGCGGCCGCACGGCGAACAGCTCGCGCTGAAAGGCGGGGGATGCCGCCGACCGAGGTCTGCGGCATCCCCCGCTGGTCCGGCGCTGCGAACTCGAACCCGGTCGTCTTTTCGCGTGCCCCCAGCCGCCTGGCCGTCCCCCCGGATGGCCAGACGTGCTTGCCTTTCCGCACACCCAGAGCAGCAGCGTGCGGCCCTGATACGTCGATCCCGAAACAGCGTCAGAAACCGGCGCCGTGGCATTGGAACGGTGCGACCACGCCGGTGGCGACGGATGCCGCGGCCAGCGCCTCGGCGGGCTCGCGTCCGGCGGCCAGTCCTTCGTGCACGGCGCCGAGCAGTTCGCAGGCCTCGTCGTCGGCGACCACGACGGGAGCGGCGATCACGCAGCGCGAGCCGGCGTGCAGCCACGTGCGGGTCATCCCGAGCGCCTCCTCCCCCCAGCGCACCGACGACCGGCCCACCTCGCAGGCCGACAGCACGACCGTCGCAGGCAGGCGGGTCATCAGGTCGATGTCGTAGCCGAACAGTGTGCCGTCCGCCAATTCCAACCCCGAGAACATCGGGTTGTCGCCGGCATGCCGGCCGTGCGCCGCCACATGCAGCACGCTCACCCCGGCCGCGAGCGCCGTGACCGCCCGCGCGGCCGCGTGCGGCCCGCTCAGCACGGTGGTGGGATGCTGCGTCCTCGCCCAGGCCGCCGCCGCCGCGCGGGCTTCCTCCCCGCCGCGCGCGATGCGCGGCCCGACCACGATGCCGGCCGCCGGACTCGCCACCTCCTCCCGGACCCGCATCCCGACCCAACGGCTCGCCGACACCGCGAGCGTGAAAGTGCGTGCACGCAGGTGCGGCAGCATGGCCCACGGGATGCCGGCGAGCACGCCCGGTGTGGTGAGCACCACTCGACGCGGATCTCCGGCCACGGCGAGCGGGCGGGCCAGCAACTGCCGCGACAGGGTGTCGATGCGCTCGACCAGCGTGCGACGCACCACCGCCGCCATCGGCCCCGATCGCACCGTCGCCGACACGTCGAGGTCGGCGCGCAGACCCGCCAGTCCGGCGCGGATCGCGCGACAGTCGCCGAGGTCGACGAGAGTCGCGGACGTCGCAGTGACGACGAGGCAGGCGATCACCCCGTCGCTCCACACGAACGACAGCAGCGCGGTGTCGGCATCCAGCGCCTCCTGCGCCTCGGCCAGCAGCACTCGCCGCTGCACACCGAGAGCACCGGTGGAGCTCCACTGCCGTTCGCGCAGCTGGTCGTGCAGTGCGGCGGCCCGGGGATCGGCGAGCCAGTCGGCGCCCGCCGCGTCGGCGCGCAGCATCCGCAACTCGGCCAGCGCAGCGGCCGACGCCGGGTCGGGCGGCGGGCGCAGCGGCACGACCTGCAGCCCCGACTGGCGGGCGCGCTCCGACCATTCGAACACGATCTCGGGGCGCCTGCTGCGCAGCGCCGAGCTGAGGCCGGCACCCAGCAGCGGTACGGCGTGCATGGTGCCGGATGCCTGCAGGTCGAGGCTTCCGAACGAGCCCTGCCACCGTTCGAGCTGGTCGAGTCCGGCAGCGGCGTGCCGGCGCACCTCGGCCTCGCGGCCCGCGGCCACCGCTCGCGCTACGCGCACCTCGTCGGCCAGTAGCCGCACGTCGATCGGCGCGCCCCGCGGCACCCGCACAGCCTCCGGTCGCTGAGCCTGTCCCGGTCGCTGAGCCTGCCCCGGTCGCTGAGCCTGCCCCGGTCGCTGAGCCTGCCCCGGTCGCTGAGCCCCCACCGGTCGCTGAGCCTGTCGAAGCGCAGCCGCCCCCGACCGCGCCGCCCGCAACTGCCCCGCCAGCCGCACCGTCGCCGCCTCGGCCGCGAGCCCCACGGCGTCGAGCTGCGCCGCGACCTGCGCCACCTCGGCCGCATCGGGCGTGCGCCGCACCCCGTGCACCGGGTCGCCGCGCTGGTCGAGCATGCCGTCGGCGAGCGCCGCCCGCACCCGTACCCCGTCGGCGCGTGCCGCTCCCATGGTGTTGCCCAACCGCCGGAAGCGCGTGGCGGCGGCAGCCGCGGTACGTGCGGCCGCAGCCGGATCGTGCGTGAGCTGCGACCGCGCGAGACTCAGCTCGGCGTCAGCGCGCGACTGCGGCATCCGCCGCGCCCCGAACACGCGCACCGTGCCCGTGAGAATCCGTTCCGCCTCGGTGGTCAGCCCCGCATCGCGCAGCACCTCGGCACGGTCGACGTCCCCGATCGCGGCGGCCACGGCCGACACGGCTGCCCCCTGGCGGGCGATCAGCATCTGCTCCAGCGCACTGACCAGGTCACCGGTCAGCAGCGCCAGATATCCGAGGTTGTGCCTGGCCTGCGCGGCATCCGTCGCCAACCCGTGCTCGCCGAGCACCTCCACCGACACCCGCAGATCGTCGGCGGCCGCATCGAGCTGGCGCCGCTGCACGCTCACCAGGCTCCGGTTGATGCGCACGCGTGCGGCGGCCACCGGGTCGGCATCCAGGCCGCGGATGGCGCGGCTGAGCCGCCGGTCCGCCTCGTCGAGCCGCCCGCCGTACATCGCGATGGCGCCGAGCTGTCCCTCCAGGATCGCCCGGGTGTGCGCCGAGGTGCCGTCGAGCTCGAGCGCGTCGGTGCAGGCCTGCTCGGCGGCATCCGGCCGTCCGGTGCGCTGCAGCACGACCGCCTTGGTGCCGAGCAGCCGCGCCCGCAGATCGGGCTCGTCCACCAACTGCAGCCCATCGTCCGCGGCGCGCAGCGCGGGCGCATACCGGCCCTGGATGCTGAGCTCGACGGCTCGCCGATGCAGCTGCTCTGCGGTGGACGGCATCGCCCCATCATTCCGCACCGGCGCGCCTGCCGGGGCGGCGACCGGCCCGGCGCACAGGCGTGACACTCACCGCGAGGGCGCGACGATCACCCCGCTCAACTCGTCGAGCACGTCGTCTGCGGCAGCGCGCAACCGTGCACTGCGCTGCGCCGCAGCCCCGTCGTCGCCCCGCATCAGCTCGCCGGCGATCGCTGCGGCGAGGGTCGCCGCCACGAAAGGCGCGGCGAACGACGTGCCGCTCCACACCGCGAAGCCGCCGGTGAAGTCGTCGGGGTCGATCGTCTCGCGCCGCATGCCGTAGCGGTCGTCGCGGCTACCCGCCTGGATGCCGCCGTTGAACGCCGGCGACGCGCTCACCACGGCCACCCCCGGCGCGTAGGCCTTCACCCAGGCACCGACGTTGCTGAACAGCGCGACCGACCGCCGGTGCGGGTTGAGCGCGCCCACCGACACGTGCGGCGCGACCCCGGGCGGATCGGCCACGATGAAGTCCGCGCCAGGCCAGGCCCACAGCGCCGCCGGGAAGGCGGGGCGGTCGGTGGCGTCGTTGCCGGCGGAGCAGACGATCGCGCAGCCGTGCCGGCGCGCCACGAGCAGCAGCTCGGCGAGGGTGTGGTCGAACAGCTCGTCGTCGGGAGTCTCGTGGTAGTAGCCGAGCGAGAGGTTGATCACGTCGATGGGCCGGCCGCCCTCGGCGACGGGCGTCGCCATCCACTTGACGAGGCTGCGCACGGCGAGCATGAAGTCGCCCTCGAGCAGGGTGCCGTTCGCGTCGGCCACGCGCACCGCGACGATGTCGGCATCGGGGCACACCTGTCGCACGATGCCGGCGATGAAGGTGCCGTGTCCCGCCGAGGAGTCGAGCATTCCGTCGAACGGACCGGTCACGTCGCCGTGCACCTCCGGATCGGTCGCCGGATCGTGCGCCCCGATGGGTCGCCCGTCGAACCACGGGGTGCGGGTGACGATGTCGTCGGTGAGCCACGGGTGCTCGCCGCATCCGGTGTCGAGCACCGCGACCACCGGTCGCCGTCCGCCCGCCGCGACCTCCCTGCGCGGGCCGGGCATCGGCCCCACGTGGTCGACGACCTGCCTGCCCCCGCTGCCCGGCATGGCGTAGCTGCCGGGGCCGGGGGCGTTGGTGGAGCCGTACGGGTTGGTCGAACCGTACGGGTTCGTCGAGCCGTAGGGATTGGTCGAGCCGTACGGGTTGGTCGAACCGTAGGGATTGGTCGAGCCGTACGGGTCGACGGTGAGCACGTGCTCGATGCCGACGCCCTGGAGGTCACGGCCGTTACGGGCGCGAGTGCGCTGCAGCAGCCGCCAGGCGTCGATCGGAGGCACCGGCTGATCCTCGCGATCGGGGCTCGGCTGCGGGAAGATGCGCACCCGATGGATCGAGGGCAGCTCGAGACGCGCGCGCCACCGCTCGGCGCGCGCACTGGCATCGTCGACCGCGAGCGGCGAGCCGTCGAGATTCTCCAGGCGCACCCCCCAGCCGAAATCGGCGGCCGCCTGGGTGAGCTGGCGCAGCAGTCGCTCCAGCGGCGCACCCGACGCGGTCACGAGCAGCCGGTCGGCGGCATACATCGTGGGGTAGGCGTCGACCCCGGCGACCGGCTCACTGGTCGGGTCGAGCGGCACCCCCGTGGCCCGGGAGGCGTCGAAGCGGGCTCTCCAGTCCGGCACGCGGCGCGCGCCGGACGCGGTGGCGTCAGGGGGAAGATCGGTCATCGCCTCACACCTCGAACTGGGGGGTCATGAACTCGCGCAAGTCTGCTTCGCCGTCGGCGCGCACGGCGAGCCGCACCCGCGACAGGCCAGGCGGCACGGCGTCGAACGCGAACCGGCCCGAATCGCCCAGTTCCGCCGCGAACTCCCGCTCGCCCTGCGCGAGCCGCACGGCCAGCACGGCCCCGTCGACCCAGCCGTCGATGCGACGGCGGCCGTCGTCGGTCGCACTGACGTGCAGCAGCACGCTGACCTTGCCGTCACTGAACTGCAGAGTGGCGGTGTCGGCCTCGCCGCGCACCTCGGTCAGCTGCGCACCCTCGACGAGGGTCAGCAGTGCGTATTCGCGGGAGAGGTCGGCGACGGCGACCGCCGCGACCATGCGGTCGACGAGGTCGGCGGGCATCGGGTCGACGTGCTCCCACACCGCCCTCAGCTGTGCGAACATCGCCGCGTCGGCGGCGAAGTCGTCGAGATCGTGTTGCGTCATCCCATCCCCCCGGATGTCTCGTCGCTCGCGCTCTGCAGCGCGGCGCGGAGCTTGACCAGGCAGCGCTGCCTGGTCGGACCGATGCTTCCCACGGGCATCGAAAGATCCTGCGCGATGCGCGCGTAATCGGGTCGCTCCTCGAAGGCCACGATGCGCAGCAGTCGCTGGCAGCGCTCGTTCAGCGTGCCGACCGCCTGCCACAGCCGCGCTGCCTCGTCGCGGCCGACGGCGTCGTCCTCGGCCGACGCGGCGACCGGCAGCCGCGGCTCCAGCTGCTCCTGTTCCACCGGATCGGCACGGCGCTGCAGCCGGCTCACGCGCCACGCTTCGCGGCGCGCACACATGGTCAGCCAGCCCGACACCGCGCGCGGTTCGAGGATGGTCTCGTGCCGGCGCACGAGCGTGAGCCAGGTCGTCTGCACGACATCCTGGGTGAGTGCGTGGTCGAGCCCGTACGCGCGCACCACGTGCCACAGCACAGGACTCATCAGCCGCACGAGGTCGTCCATGGCGCGCGCCTCGCCCCCGCGCCAGCGGCCGAACAGGTCGGCGGCGCGCTCCCAGCGCGTCGGCTCGGCGCCCTCATCGGGAACGGGGCTCGCATCGTCGGGGCGCGGCCGATCAAGGTCGGTCATACCGCCCATTCTCTCCACACCCGCAACGAGGGCGGAAGACGCCCGCTGATACACGGCCGTAGAATCACGCCCATGGGTGACGCGCGACTGCTCTATGTGTGCGCCCGCCCGCAGGCCGAGGCCGCCGCTGCCGAGTACGAGTCGTTCCGCGCGGCGATGCGACTGGATGCCGCGCAGCTCGACCGGCACGACCTGGTGCGCGCACCGCTGCCGCTCGACGCCGGTGAGCGCTGGAGCGGATTCGTCGTGGGCGGCAGCCCGTTCAACGTCACCGATCCGGAAGCGACGAAGACCGCCGCGCAGCGCGCGGTGGAGCTGGGCCTCGAGCAGCTCGCCGGACAGGCGGCCGCCGGCGCGACTGCTGCGCTGTTCACCTGCTACGGCATCGGGGTGGTCACCCGGATGCTCGGCGGCGAGGTGAGCCGCGCCTACCCGGAGGACGCCGGCCCGATCACCGTCGAGCTCACCCCCGACGGTGCGCGCGACCGGCTGTGCGGCGGTCTTGCGACGCGGTTCACGGCGCTCACCGGACACAAGGAGGGCTCGGCGGCAGCGCCGCCGGGGGCCACGCTGCTGGCCTCAGGGTCGGCGTGCCCCGTGCAGGCGTACCGCGTCGGCGACCGGCTGTACGCCACGCAGTTCCACCCCGAGCCCACGACCCATGCCTTCACCCAGAGGATGGTGATCTACCGCGCCGACGGGTACTTCGATGCGGGCGACTTCGATGCCGTCGCTGCACGCGTGCTCGCAGCATCCGTCACCGAGCCGCTGCGCCTGCTGCGCGCCTTCGCCCGCGCGTTCGCGGACTGACCGCCACGCAACCCGGGGGCACCGCGCCGCCGGCGCAGGTGCGACCATGGAGGAGTGCAGGTGCGTCCGGTAGCGACCTTTCCCTCCCGTTTCGCGCATCGCACCGTCGAGGTGCTCCCCGGTCTTGGCGCGACGGTGGCGATAGCGCTCGTCGCGACCGTGATCGGACGGTTCGCGCCGCTGGTCGGCAGCGCGCTGCCGGCCGTGCTGATCGGCGCGGCAGTGGCCCTCGTGCGCCGGCCGACCGGCCGCATCCTGCCGGGCATCGCCTACTCCGACCACTTCGTGCTGCAGTGCGCCGTGGTGCTGCTCGGTGCCCAGCTGTCGCTGTCGAGCATCTTCACGGTGGGGCTGCAGTCGTTGCCGGTGATGCTCTCCACCCTCGCGGTGTGTCTGGCGGGAGCCTGGCTGATCGGGCGAATGCTGCGCATCCCCGTGCGCGAGCGCACTCTGATCGGGGTGGGCACCGGCATCTGCGGAGCATCCGCGATCGCCGCCGTGTCACCCGTGATCGGGGCGAGCGCGGCGGAGATCTCGTACGCAGTCTCGACGATCTTCTTGTTCAACATCGTCGCGGTGCTGGTGTTTCCGCTCGTCGGACACGCCCTGGCGATGAACCCGCACACGTTCGGATTGTTCGCAGGCACCGCCGTCAACGACACCAGCTCTGTCGTCGCCGCCGCGAGCCTGTTCGCCACCGCCGCGCTCGGCTATGCCGTGGTGGTCAAGCTCGTGCGTACGCTCATGATCATTCCGATCAGCGTGACCCTTGCGGTGCTGCAGGCCCGCCGCGACGGCGCCGGGGCGCCGCTCACGCTGCGCCGGGTGGTGGGGTTCGTGCCGTGGTTCCTGGTCGGGTTCCTGCTGGTCGCGGTGCTCAATTCGGTGATCGCCGTACCGGCCTCCGTGCACGATGGGCTGGTGACGGCGAGCGTGTTCCTCATCGCCGTCGCGCTCGCCGGCATCGGACTGTCGACGGATGCCGCGGCCATCCGCCGCGCGGGCTGGCGGCCGCTGGCGCTCGGCGGCATCCTGTGGGTGCTGGTGGCGGCGACGAGTCTCAGCGTGATCTCGCTGACGCCGGGCAGGTAGGCGGCCCCTCCACCCGCCACCCAGCGCGGGCTAGGGCCGGCACGCGAGCGCGCCCGGTGGCATCCCGAGCATCGCCTCCACGGCGCGCACCATGAGCACCAGCCGGTCGGCCGACGCGCCCCAGCGCACCAGTGCTTGCGCGTTGAGTCCGTCGATCATGCCGAGCACCTGCCACGCCACGGCCGAGGCATCCGGTGCGGTGAACGCGCCCGCCTCGGCGCCCCGCTCGATGATGTCGCGGATCGCGCGCTGCCATGCGTCCATCTGCGTGCGCACCTGAGCCGCGAGCGGCTCGCTGGCACGCCCCAGCACCCACGCCTGCACCCACACCAGGGTGACGTCGTCGCGGCCGGGCTCCAGCGTCGCCTCCAGCAGCCGCAGCAGCCGCTCGACCGGATCGGGCGCCGCGCACTCGGCGAGCACCTCGGCCAGTTCGCCGGCGACGATGTCGCGGAACGTGTCGGCCACCAACTCGTCCATCCCCACCGCATAGTGGGCCACGAGCGCGGGGGTCACACCGGCCTGCGCCGCCACCGCACGCAGCGTGACGGCGCCGAGCCCTTCGCGCAGCGCCAGCGTGCGCGCGGCGTCGGCGATCTCCACCCGGCGCTGGGCGGCGGGCCTGCGGGTGCGCAGGGGCGTTGACGGCATGACTCCTCCTCGCTACCCTGAGTCTAGTTGATCGCATGATCAATTACCCGTCGAAGGAGACAGCATGACCTTGCGGATGCCGGCGGAGACCTGGCCGCACGACCGCAGCTGGATGGCGTTCCCGCGCGAGGGGCTCACCCTCGGCGACACCGACACCGAGCGCGCCGAAGGGTATGCGGCGTGGGCGGCGGTGGCCAACGCGGTCGCCCGGTTCGAGCCGCTCACCATGGTCGTCGACCCGAGCGAGACCCCCCGGGCCCGGCGCATGCTCGACGGCGCGATCGAGCTGCTCGAGGCGCCGCTCGACGAGTTCTGGATGCGCGACTTCGGCCCCACCTTCGTGCTCGACGACGCCCGGCCAGGGGTGCTCGGCGCGGTCGACTGGGTGTTCAACGGCTGGGGTGCACCCTCGTGGAGCCAGTGGCGGCTGTCGGCCGAGATCGCCCGCACCGTCTCGGCCGCCGTCGGGTCTGAGCTGATCAGCTCGGTGCTGGTGAACGAGGGCGGCGGCATCCACGTCGACGGAGAGGGCACCGTGCTCGTCACCGAGACCGTGCAGCTCGACCCGCGGCGCAATCCCTACGCCGACCGCGCCAGGGTGGAGGCCGAGCTTGCGCGCACGATCGGCACCACGAAGGCGATCTGGTTGCCGTGCGGACTCATCCGCGACTACGACGACTTCGGCACGAACGGGCACGTCGACATCGTCGCCACGATCCCGTCGCCAGGCCGCCTGCTGCTGCACGCGCAGCGCGACGAGACCCACCCCGACGCCGAGGTGAGCAGGCGGTTGCGCGCGCAGTTGGAGCAGGAGACGGATGCCGCCGGCCGGCCGTTCGAGATAGTCGACCTGCCCGCGCCGGCCACGCTGCGCGACCACGAGGGCTTCGTGGACTGGAGCTACGTGAACCACTACGTCGTGAACGGCGGGGTGATCGCGTGCGGCTTCGGTGACGACGAGGCGGATGCGGCGGCCCGCGGCATCCTGGCCGAGGAGTATCCCGGGCGGGAGGTGGTGACCGTCGACGCGCGTCCGATCTTCGCCCGGGGCGGCGGCATCCACTGCATCACCCAGCAGCAGCCGGCGGTGCACGGTGTTTGACGTGGTGGAGGCGCCGATCGCGCGGCTGCGCGCGGCGCTGGAGTCGGGCGAGACCACCGCCGTCGAACTGGTGGAGGCGTATCTGGCGCGGATCGCGGCGTACGACCGCCCCTCGACGAGCTCGGGGACCGGGGAGGGCTCGGGGACCGGGGAGAGCTCGGGGACCGGGGGGTCATCAGCACGCGCTGGACTCAATGCGGTGGTGGTGCACAACCCGCTCGCCCGGGCGGAGGCAGCGGCATCCGATGCCCGGCGCGCGCGCGGCGCGACGCTCTCACCGCTCGACGGCATCCCCTATACGGCCAAGGACAGCTACCTCGTGCGCGGGCTCACGGCCGCCGCCGGCAGCCCCGCGTTCGCCGAGCTCGTGGCGCAGCGCGACGCGTTCACGATCGAGCGACTGCGGGCGGGCGGGGCGATCTGCCTGGGACTGACGAACATGCCCCCGATGGCCAACGGGGGCATGCAGCGCGGGGTGTACGGGCGGGCCGAGAGCCCGTACAACGCCGCCTTCCTCACCGCCCCGTTCGCCTCCGGCTCGTCGAACGGCTCGGGCACCGCCACCGCGGCGAGCTTCGCCGCGTTCGGCCTCGGCGAAGAGACCTGGTCGAGCGGCCGCGGCCCCGCGTCGAACAACGCCCTGTGCGCCTACACGCCCAGCCGCGGCGTGATCTCGGTGCGCGGCAACTGGCCGCTCGTGCCCACGATGGACGTCGTCGTGCCGCACACCCGCACGATGGCCGACCTGTTCGAGGTGCTCGACGTGATCGTCGGCGACGACTCCGAGACCCGCGGCGACTTCTGGCGCATGCAGCCGTGGGTCGAGATCCCCCCCTCGAGCGCCGTGCGCCCGGCTTCGTACACGGGCCTCGCGCCGGCCGAACTGCGCGGGGTGCGCATCGGCATCCCGCGCATGTACCTCGGCACCGATCCGGATGCCGGCACCGGCGAGCACGTCGGCATCGGCGGCCCGACCGGGCGGCGCATCACTCCGCGGCCCTCGTCGCTCGCACTGTGGGAGGCGGCCCGGCGCGACCTCGAGGCTGCGGGTGCCGTCGTGGTCGAGACCGACTTTCCCGTGGTCTCGAACTACGAACGCGACCGGCCTGGCGCGACCTCGATCGCCGACCGGGTCGGGCAGGCCTACCTCAAGCGCGAGATCGTCGACCTGTCGGCGTGGGCGTGGGAGGACTTCCTGCAGGCCAACGCCGACCCGCGGCTGTCGACGCTCGCCGGGGTCGACGGGGCTACCATCTTCCCGCGGCCGGCGGGAGCGGCGCTCGACCGCTACACCGGGTTCGACGACGACATCGCCGAATACCCCGACTGGGTGCGCGCGCATCCCGGTGCGGGCCTCGCCGACATGCCCGAATTGGAGCGCGGCCTGCGCGACCTGGAGGCCATCCGACGGCACGATCTGGAGCGGTGGATGGACGAGCAGGGCCTCGACGCGGTCGTGTTCCCCGCTGTGGCCGACGTGGGCCCCGCTGACATGGACGTCGTCGAGGCATCCGCCGATCTGGGCTGGCGCAACGGGGTGTGGGTCGCCAACGGCAACCTCGCCATCCGGCACCTCGGCATCCCCACCGTCACGGTGCCGATGGGCACCATGGCCGACATCGGCATGCCTGTGGGCCTCACCTTCGCCGGACGGGCGCACGACGACACCAGGCTGCTGCGCCTGGCCGCGGCGTTCGAGGCCACCGGCTCGCGGCGCACCGAGCCGCCGCGCACGCCGCGACTGTGACGCGGGTCAGGCCAGCGTGTCGAGGATGTCGCAGAGCAGCTCGTAGGTGGTCATCGGGTTGACGATCGCGAACCGCAGCACCGGCTCGCCCGCGTGGGAGCTGGGCACGACGAACGCGCGCTGCTCGTCGAACAGCCGGTCCGACCAGGCCTGGTAGTCGGCCAGCGTCCAGCCGTCGCGCCGGAACACCACGACCGACAGTTGCGGCTCAC